>NZ_JBHRSQ010000008.1:0-259932 GCF_042643535.1 Halomonas tibetensis | reverse complement strand
AGCTCTGGCTGCCGGTGGTGTGGCTCAGTCCCTCGTCTTCATCATTGCCGATTACGCCACTCTGGCCATCCGGCACCGACTCCTCTTCCAGGTCGGCCGTGAGCGTGACGTCTTGCAGCTCACCCTCCACCTCTTCCTGGTCGACCACCGGGATGTCGTCGATAACCTTGATATTGACAGAACCGGTTGCCTGATCACCATCGGTCTCCGTCGCAACGACGTTTATGCTGCCAAGATCCAGCGTGTTCTCGCCGTTGGCCGTGGGATGCGTGACATTATCAGCAAGCGAGACGACAACAGAGGCTGTCCCCGCTGTCAGATCGGGGGTCAATGTCAGGGTGACCGCCGGGCTGTTACCGATCTCGCCGACGATCTCGGTGTCGCTGGTTCGCTCCCAGCTGATCTCACCATTATTGGTATTCAGAGTGGTCAGGTTGGTCGCAAACACCATGCTGGTCAATGCATCAGTGCCCAGCGAGAAAGTGACCGTATCACTGTCAGTGTCGGTAAGGCTGTCTTCATCAACCGTCAGCGTCACAGGATTGGCATCGCCAGGGCCTTGACCATCGAGGATGTTGATGGTGTGACTGTCCGAGGCCACGTCGCCGTCGTTGTCAGTGACTTGAACACTGAAAGTGAGGCTAACAGGTTGGTCGAGCGCGTCAGCAGGCGTGAAGCTCCAGGTGCCGTCGTTGGCCACATTGAGTGTGCCTTCAGTCACGTTGATATTCGTGCCAAGGGCGTACTCATTGGTGCCGATCAGCACTTTTACGCTGGCCGCGCCATCTGCACCGTAGTTGGCGTTATCCCAGGTACCCGTTACCGCAGTGCCACCCTCAACAACGCTACCCACACCGCTTACCGTCATGCTCGGCACGTCGTCGACGATATCTATGGTAAGCGTATCGTTATCAATGCTGCCATCGCTATCGGTCGCCACCAGGGTGAAGCTGTCCTGCACGCCATCGATGTTCGGCCCCTGGGTATCGTGCTCGTCTGTCGCGCCACTCAGGGTGTAGGTCCAGTTGTAGCTGCCATCGCTCCCCTGGGTCACCACCAACGTGCCGAAGTTGTTGTTGCCGGTGACGCTGCCGCCGCCAGTGACGTCGGTGCCGTTGATGACCAATGAGGCCAGGCTGTCGTTACCGGTATCAATGGCGAAAGTGCCCGTAGTGATGTGCGACCCGTCATTGGCGCTGCCTTGCGGCAGACCCGCTTCGTTGACGCTATCACTTTCGGCCGTGATGCTGATCACCGGCTCGGAGTCGGGTGCGACGGTCACCGTCAGTACGGCATCACTGGTGTCGTCGTCGGCATCGGTGATCGTATAGTCGATCACAGCATCACCCTCGAAGCCGGGCGTCGGGTCGAAGGTGATGTTGCCGTTGCTGTCGAAGCTGATGCTGCCCGCCCCGCTGTCACGCAGACTCGCGGCTGTAAGACTGGCGCCGTCGGCACCTTCGGTGTCGTTATCCATCACATCGACGGTGATAGCGGTGTCTTCGGCGGCATCTGCCTCGTCGTCTACCGCCGTCGGGACATCATCGACGATCTCGACACGCAGCGAACCCGTTGTGCTGTCGCCATCGGTATCGGTCAGACTGACAACGAAATCTTCGAACAGGCTATTTTCACCATCGCCAGGGGGATGGCCTTCGTTGTCGTTGAGCGTATAGCTGTAGCTGACCACACCCGTGCCGGGATTGTAGTCGGTGATCTCGAGAGTGTTGCCCAGCGGGGTACCGATGGTCTGGGCAGTAAAGACATCATTGCTGATTAACGTGGTGCCACCCACGCTCAGGTTACCGACTCCATCGGGTGCGCTGATGGTAAAGGTGCCGTTCTGCGTCAGGGCATCGCTGTCAGGGTCGCTGCCATTGGAGAGATTAGCCTCGTCAACCACCTCATCCGCTGTCCCTCCTTCAGGCGTCAAACCGCCAATATCCACACCGGCATCACCGATAGCAATGGTCAGGGTGGCGGTATCGCTGTCTCCATCGGTATCGGTCAAGGTATAGGTGAAGACATCTTCGACGCCGCCCGAGGTACCAGGATTACGCGCATAGCTGTATGTGCCGTCAGCACTGATGGTGAGGATGCCGTAGTCCCCGTCAATATCTACCCCGTTTGCGGGAACTTCTTCATCGTTGCCATTGATATTGACTCGAGTAACGGTTGCAGAATCCGCCCCTTCAGCGTCATTCGCCATGACATTGCCGGAAATGGGAGCGAAGGAAGTCTCAGGCACCTGACCGATATCGTTATTGGCTTCGGGCCCATCATCCACAAAGCTCAGCGAGAACACGCCGTCGGCGGTGCTGTCATCGGCGTCGGTGACGGTGTAGGTCAGGGCAAGGCTATCCAGATCCGAGCCTTCCTCGTGAAGCACATTGTCGACCAGAGTGGCCGTGTAGGCGCCGCTGTCGGAATCAACCACGACGTTAAAGAGTTCACCGCGAGGGCCTGTGGCGGTCAGGGTATTGGTGTCTGGGTTCCAGCTATAAGTGATGGCTTCGGTACCCAGGGTGGCGGTTTCTCCGTCCATAGCAGCAAAGCTGACACTGCCGGCTCCGTCGCCGCCAAAGTCAAATGCCAGTGCGCCGCTGGTTTCGGCGTTGCCCGCGGAAAGGGCAGCGTCATTTAGCTGGTCGGCCTCTTCACCTGCCTCGGGCAAGCGATCAATGATCTCAGTGGTGTGGGAAGCGCCGTCGAGTTCAAGAACCTCATAGTTGCCGCCGTCAGCATCATCGATGGTGAACGTTTCTTCACCATCGCCATCCGGCACATTGGGGCTGGCGAAGGTTACGCTGCCGCTGGTCTCACCGGCCAGAATGGTGATCGTTTCGCCATTGTTGAGCGTCAGCAGGAGATCGCTTTCAGGAGCGTTGTTGACCGTTGCGGTAAGGGTGATGTCGTCGAGTTCCGTAACGCTTTCCGTGCCCGTCAGAGTGACGGTGGATACGTCAGCATCATCGATAACGGTAATACCCGGAATCTCTCCAGTGGTGAGTTCGTCATAGCCACCACCGGTGGTCCCCGTTACCGAGAGATCAATGGCTTCGTCACCCTGGAGGAAAAGATCATCTTCGCGGGTGTCGATAACCGTCTCGCCGGAAGTTTCACCGATGGGAATAACAATTTGCTGCCCATTGGACAGGGTGATCACCAGAGGTGAATCAACGGGTGCGACATCAACGGTGGCGATGACGGTGACGGTGTTGCCCTCGAAAATCGTGCCCCCGGTTAGGTCAAGTTCGCCGCCAAATAGCTCGAAGCTGACAGTGGCGATAACAGGGGCTTCCTCGGCGAGCAAGGCTGGCTCATCTTCCGGGAACTCACCCGCTCCAAGTTGACCCATTCCATAGTCGAAGTTCAGCGGCGAGACATCCTCGTCAATACGGCCGAGCATCACGAAAGTGTGGCCGCCTTCTGCGCCACCACCTGGACCGGCACCGGCAGCGGTGGCATCAAGATCCGCCAGCAGGTCGCCCTCGCCTTCGTCGATCGCCGTCAGCAGCGCTTCGAGATCTTCATCGAGCGCGCTGAAGTCTTCAGCCGCTACCGATTGCTGGCTATCCAGCTCTGGCGTCATGGCAACCTGCTGCCCTCCCTCGATCAGGGTGGGATTTAAACCATCGCCAAAATCCAGCTGCACGCTAGCGTTGTCGGCGGTGACAAGGGTCTCGCCCTCCTGCAGGGTGTCGCCCACGCGAAGTTCGCGAAGATTACCATCGGCGTCCCGCGCCCAGGCCTGACCGGTAATGGAAATGACGGTTGCGATGGTCATGGTAAGACTCCCTGCATGATGATCTTGATGGTGTGACGGCAAAGCAGCGCAGTGCCGACTGATACATTCAAGTTAGGCACAGAATGGCGTGGCGAGTATTGGACCGATGGACAGGCAGCCCAGGGGATTGATCTACATCAAGGAGTCAAGGTCATCAGAAGGAACGATTCAATCCTGTCCCGCGTTCACCAGCGATTGGCTCAATCTCGACAGGCGCAGCACAAGCTGCATGCGATCCCGCACGCCAAGCTTGCTGAATACGGCGCCAAGATGCGCCTTTACGGTACGTTCGGTAATACCCAGCGTGCGCGCCACTTCCTTGTTACTCTGCCCCTCGAGAACGGCGAGAGCCACCGCTCGCTCACGCTCTGTCAGCGCCTGCAGCGCTTCCGAGTGGGCCGGGTCCGGGCCACCTAACGCGCGGAATGTCCCGCCTACCACGCGGGCCATCAGGTCGGGCGGGACCCAGATTCCCTGGTTCATAATCACCAGCTGTGCCTGACGTAACAGTTCTGGCGACGAGAGGGCATGCACGTAGCCTCGAGCGCCGTTCTCAAGAGCCTGGAAGGCCACGGCGGCACTGGGTGAATAGCTCATCACACCGACCGAGGCACCGCGTCGGTTGAGTTCGCCCACCAGTTGTGGCCAACCCTCTGTATCATCCATCACCCATATGCAATCGCCGGGCGCCATTCTCAGGGTAATCTCTCGGGGAGAGACAAAGCGGGCATCATTAAAGGCCTCGCGCCAACGTGGCATCTCGTCTCGTCCCTGGCTGATGAAATAGATCGCCATCATCGTTCTCCCATTGAATCACTCCACGCCCTCAGCACGGGCTTGAGCATGAACTGCATCACGGTGCGCTTGCCGGTCATGATGTCTACCTGGGCCGTCATCCCTGGAATCACAGCCAGCTCCTGATTGACTCCCGCGCCTTCCAGAGCCCGCACACGCACGAGATAGAAGGTATTGTCGTTGTCGTCGGTGATGGTGTCGGCACTGATATGGTCAAGCTCGGCCTGGAGGCCGCCATAGATCGCGAAATCATAGGCGGTAAGCTTGATGGTCGCCGGCTGGCCAGGCTTGAGGAAGGCGATATCCTGAGGGGCGATCCTCGCCTCAACCAGCAGCTGATCATCACTGGGCACTATCTCCACTACCTCCTGGCCCTGCTGGGCCACCCCCCCGATGGTGTTGATGTTCAGCCGCTGCACCACGCCATCTACCGGCGAGCGCACTTCGGCCAGCAGCACGCGGTCCTGCAGGCCAGAGCTGGATTCATCCAGCGCATTGATTTCCCCGAGGGTCTGCGCCAAATCATTGCGCCAGTCGCTGCGCCGCTCGAGGCCGAGCTCGCTCAGCTGGCTGCGAGCCTCTTCCACCGCGGACTCAAGCCGCGAGACCGACGCCGCCGCCTGATCGCGTTCACCGGTAGCCCGCGAGACCTCACGCTGCAGCCTCAGGATATCTACCTCCGAGACGGCCCCCGACTGCAGCAGTGGCCGAGTCAAGTTGAGCTCCTGGCTGGTCATGTTGGCCTCGCGCTGGGCGGTATCACGACGCGCACGCGCCTCGCGGAGCTCTTCCTGTCGTTGGCGAATGCGGTCACGCAGGATATTTTCCTGCTCGCGCAGCTCCTCGCGGCGGCTCTCATAGACCTCACGCTCCTGGGCCACGATTCCCGGCGCCTCGGCAAGCAGATGCTCCGAGGGATTGAAGGGCGTTTCGGTGATCAATGCGCGCAGCCGCTCGGCCCGCGCCTCGAGTGACAGCGCCTGAGCGCGGTTCTCGCGAAATATCGACACGAAGCGTGTCGGATCAATACGCATGATTACCTGGCCGGCCTCGACCACATCGCCCTCGCGCACCAGGATCTCCTGGACCACCCCCCCATCGAAGGTCTGCACACGCTGCAGCTGACTGGAAGGGATTACCCGGCCGCTGCCGCGTGTCACCTCATCGATGGCGGCGAAATACGACCACACCAGCAGTGCCACCACGGTGAGCAACACGACATAGAGAAAGGCTCGTGCGCGCATCGGATCCTGCTGCATCCGCGCCCAGTCGGCATCGCTGGCCCAGTCACGGTTGAGGTGCGCCGAGGTGACGCGCTTGGCAAACAGACGATCCATGAAGGGGCGGAACGGCTTGCCACCGGTCTCGGAGAAGCGACCTATCGCCTCGAAGCCGCGTTGCTCGGCGCTGCGCATGTCCTTGCTTGAGTCCTTGCCAGCCATCAACGCGCCCTCCCGATCTGACCCTTTCGCAGAGCCTCCACCACCTTGTCGCGCGGCCCGTCGGCCATCACCTTGCCGGCATCGATCACGATGATGCGGTCCACCAATGAGAGTAACGAGGTGCGGTGGGTCACCACTACCATCGTCTTGGCCCGAGCGAACTGCTTGAGATCGCTCTTGAAAGCCTCTTCGCTGGCGTGGTCCATGGCACTGCTTGGCTCATCAAGCAGCAGGATCTGGGGGTCGTTGACCAGGGCACGGGCGATCGCCACCGCCTGACGCTGGCCGCCGGAGAGGGCCTGGCCGCGCTCGCCCACCTGCAGGTCCACGCCCTGAGGGTGCGCATTGACCAGGCTCTCCAGGCCGCTGAGCTTGATCGCTCGCAGCAGCGATTCATCATCGACCCCCTCGCTGCCGCCACCGGCAACGATGTTCTCGCGCAAAGTGCCAAAAAACAGGCTCACATCCTGGGGCACATAGCCGATCTGGCGTCGCAGCTGAATAGGGTCGAACTGGCGAAGGTCGACCCCGTCGATCAACACCGCGCCGGACGTGGGCTGGTAGAGCCCGAGAATCAACTTGTTGAGGGTTGTCTTGCCGCAGCCGATCCGGCCCAGCAACGCGACCTTCTCGCCAGCCTCGATCTTCAGCGTGACGTCGCGCAGCGCCTCGCGCTCTTCCTCGGGATAGCGAAGGGTCACCTTGTCGAACTGGATCTCTCCACGAAGCCCCGAGCGGTTGACGAAGGCCTTGCCCTCGGGACGTTCCACAGGGCGATCCATGACGCCGTTGAGCGACTGCAGCGCAGTGGAAGACTGGTGATACTGCGCCAAAAGCGCCGCGGCCTGGCTGACCGGGGCCATTGCCCGGGAAGAGAGCAGGTAGGCAGCAATTAGCCCACCCTGGGTCAGGCTGCCGTCGATGATGAGGTACACCCCGATGATAATCACGCAAACTGCCACCGAGTGCTGGGCCCACAGCGCCACGCTTGAGACCGATGAGCTGACCAGGCGCAGCTGAGCCGAAGTGCGTGACAAAAACGCCGACGCCTTCTCCCAGGTGCTCTGGATGCGGCTCTCTGCGCGCAGGGTCTTGACCGTTTCCAGTTGGGACACCGACTCCACCAGGGTAGCGTTGCGCTGGGCGCTGACCCGCCAGGTGGTTTCAGAAAGCTCATGCAGCTTGCCCTGAGCGGCCAGGGCATAAAGCAGCACCACCAGGATGCCCACCAGCACCGGGATCACCAGCGGCGGGCCGATCAGCGCGATAATGGCCGCAAACATCAACACGAAGGGCAGGTCTACCAGAGCAACCACCGTGGCCGAGCCGATAAAGGCGCGCACCGACTCATAGGATTGAAGAGTAGCAACGAAGGAGCCGGTAGAGGCCGGCTTGGCCTCCATGCGCAGGCCCAGAACCCGGGCCATGATGGAAGAGGAAAGCTTGACGTCGGCTCGGCTTGCCGCCAGGTCGACGAAGGCATTGCGCATCAGGCGCAGCGCCAGGTCAAAACAGAGCACAATGAAAATGCCCGCCGCCAGAACCCATAGCGTCTCGGTGGCATGATTGGGCACCACGCGATCGTAGACGTTGAGCACGAACAGCGGCATCGCCACGGCAAACAGGTTGATCATCACCGAACCGGCAATCACATCGCGGTAAAGCTTGCGATTTTCGCGAATCACGCCCCAGAACCAGTGCCGATGGCGCTGTTGGTTCACCTCGGGCCCACGAGCATCAAAGTGAAAGCGCGGCCGTACATAGATCGCCTGGCCGCTGTAGCTGGACTGCAGGCCATCGAGGCTCACCTCACTGACCGCGTCGCCCAGGTCCGGAAAGATCACCTGGGCACGGCGCGCCTTGATATCCAGGGCCACCAGCACGCAGGCCCGACCAGGTTCCAGCAGCAACACCGCGGGAAACAGCGACGGGTTGAGCTGCACCAGGCGGCTCTTGATCAGGCGCGCTGTCATGCCCGCCCGGGCCGCCGCCCGCGGGAAAATACCCGGGGTAAGCCGGCCTTCCTCCAGCGGCAAGCCAGCGGTCAGGGTCTCCGCGGTGGTGGTCTGATCGTGGAGGGTCGCGATGCTTTGCAGGCACCCCAGCAGCTCATCGCCTACCGCTGAGCGGGAGCCAGGCGATTCCGGGGGATCCAGGGATTCTCTCTGGCTCACGAACACCTCATCAGTGGGAAAACCCCGTCGGCAAGATGCCGACGGGGTTACAGACTAAAGAAAATGACGAATGCGCCGCCGCATCAGCTTATCGGCCGGCGAACTGACCAGGCGAAAGGGCCACGTAGGCGTCTACTTCGGCATAGAGATTAACGCCAGCAGGCACTGGTTCTGACCAGGCGCGCGACACCGAGTCACTGCCGGCGGCCAACGCCTGGGCCTGCGCCGGGATAGGTTCGAAACCCATGCTCAGATTTTCGCCCACCCGCTCCAGGGTCACCTCAACGCGACGGTTCTGGCGGCGACCCTCCACGGTATTGTTGGTCGCTACCGGCTGTCGGGAGCCATAGCCGCGGGTCTGAACCAGGCCGCGCTGAACGCCCTGGCTGACCAGATAGTCGGCCACGCTGTCGGCGCGCCGCTGTGAGAGCGGGTCGTTGATGGCATCGTTGCCGGTGGTATCAGCGTGACCGGCGATAAAGATTCGCTCGAGGTTGCTCATGCCACGGATTTGCTGCGCCAGCTGACCGAGCTCGCCACGCGCCTGGGCGGAGAGGTCGGCGCTGTTGATCGCAAAGAGCGCATCGGCGGAGAGAGTGATATCCGGTGCCCGCGCCGGCGCCGAGATGCCGCCGGTGAAGTCCTGCAGGGTAAAGCCTGTGGGACCTTCGGCAGGACAGACCACCTCGGGATTGAGCGCCACACCGTCACTGCCCATCTCGGCCAGTGTGGGCATGTCGTCTCTCACTACGCCCAGGGTAGGCATCAGCTGCCCCATGGCGGCCAGGGTACGTGCGTCGGCTAGGGAGACATCATACTGGGCGTTGACGAAGGCGCGGCTGGCCTCGAAGAATTCGTTCTCGCTGTCCAAGACGTCGAGCAGGGTGCGCTGGCCAATATCGAACTGCTGCTGATAAGCGCCGCGTACCCGGTCAATGGACTGACGGTGCTGGTTGAGGTACTGCATCTGCTCACGCAGGCGGCGGGTGTCGTTGTAGGCGATCTGGGTGGTCTGACGAATATTGTGACACACCACTTCGCGCTGGTTGATCGACTGTTCCACGCGGTCACTGGCGGCTCGGAAGGAGGCCAGGTCGCTGCCGCCGCGGTAGAGGTTCATGCTGGCCACCAGCTCGATGCTGTGGCGGTCACGACGACCGAAGGGGTCAAAATTGCCATCGCTACTGTCGTAGGTGCCGGTGCGGCCGCGCAGGTCCAGGCGAGGCTGGAAGCCGGCGCGAGTGCCCGCCTGTTCGGCTCGGCTCGCCTCGATATTTTCGATGGCGGCGTGGAACTCGGGGTTGCCCTGAAAGGCCAGGTTCACCGCTTCGGCCACGTTGGGCGGCAGGCGATTATCTAGCTGCGGTGCCGGCGCCAGGCTCTCGGCGGGCAGTTGACCGACGATACGCAGGTAGCGGGCGGTCACGTCGTGAAGGTTGGAAGCCTCGGTCATCAGGTTGGATTCCGCCAGCGCCAGGCGGCCGCTGATCTGCTCCAGGTCGACGCCGCGCCCAGCCCCGGACTCCACCCGATCCTCGGTCTGATTATATACGCGTAGATGGTCTGCGTAGTTCTCCTGGGCCAGCCTAACAAGCTCACGATAGCGGCTAACGTCCAGATAGGCCCGGGATGCCTCAAGAGCCACGTTCTCGCTGGCCCCCAGCAGTTCGTAATAGCGGACCAGCTTGGCGCGGTCCAGGCGCTCCACTTCGCTGCGGGTGGCGAAGCCGTCCCAGATCATTTGAGATAGGGTCAATTCGGCGAACGTTGTTTCGTAGCTGCCGCGCTGGTCAAACTCACGATCTTCACGCCCGATGCCGGCAGTCGCATCAATGCTCGGCAGATAGTTTCCTCGCGCCACCCCCACGTCGTTGCCGGCCGCGCGCAGGCCATTCCATGCCGCATGCACCTCGGGATTGGTGGTCAGTGCCTGACGCACCGCTTCGGTCATATCCGTGGAACCGGGCCGAGCCAGGCCCGGGGGCAGGTTTTGAGCCATAGCGGCCGTCAGCGGCAGAAGCGTCATGGCAGAGCCAACAAAAGCGGCTCCGGCAAGACGGCGATAACGAGTAACTTCGGTGGCGCGTGTCATGGTAGTTCCCTTTTGCATGATCCCGGGCGCTGACCGTGGGCCGATACCCGGCAGGAAGTGTGTGGCTGCTCTTCGGGCCGCATCCCCGGCTTGGCTAAACCTCACCGGAGTGGCGCATCCTTTCCCGCTCTCCTGCCCTCCTGAGGAAGAGCACTACCAGAAGAGTAGCGGCTTCGTCAGGAGTGACTCAGTCTTTTGGCTGACGCCAATCACTTGTTACTCAGTGTAACAAAGGTTTCCGGTTTGTCTACGCAGTACGGTGAGACATGGCGACGAAATGCTCGCGCCTTGAAGTAAGCCATGGCTTACACGAACTTGTGTGTCCTTGGCCACCCGGGCGGTCAAACGTTTCTGCCACTGGATCCCCTCTCACCAGCCCCCTCTTCCAAACCGTGTAAACGTGATATTGTCAGCTTTTTGCGGCACGGCAACGTTACCCAAGGAGAAGGCCATGTCCTCATCGCAAATCCAGATGGCCCGCGTCATCAATGAACTGCGCGGTTTTATCAGGAAGCTGCTACAGGACCCGAAAATCCTGGAGCAGTCTCTGGAAATCGCTCGTCGTCATCTTCCGGAAGGCAGTAACAGCGCCATCATGGCGCGCATTGCCAACGATATTTCGGCCACCACCAGCGTCCACATCCCGGAAGACCCGGCTGAACACTCCGAGGCCGACCGTCTTTTCCTGGAGCTGCTCAAGGAGGTGGTTGACGAGGAACAGGCGCTCTACTGAGCACCGGGTGCAGTAACGCCTCAACACCGCTACAATCGTCGGCCTGATTTTCATGGGAATCCAGAGCCGACATGTTGACGACCGCCAAGCGCCAGATCCTGGTTACCAGCGCCCTGCCCTACGCCAACGGCGCCATCCACCTCGGCCACCTGCTCGAATACATCCAGACCGATATCTGGGTGCGCTTCCAGAAGAGCTGCGGCCACGAGTGCCATTACGTTTGCGCGGACGACGCCCACGGCACCGCCATCATGCTGCGTGCCGAGCAGGAGGGCATCACCTCCGAGGCCCTGATCGACCGCGTCAGCCGGGAGCACCAGGCGGACTTCGCCACCTTCGGCGTGGCCTTCGACAACTACTATTCGACCCACTCGGAAGAGAACCGCTACTTCAGCGAGCTGATCTACACCCGGTTGCGCGACAAGGGCCATATCGCCACCCGCGACATCGACCAGATGTACGATCCGGTGAAGGGTCTGTTCCTGGCCGACCGCTTCATCAAGGGCACCTGCCCCAAGTGCAAGGCGGATGACCAGTACGGCGACAACTGCGAGGCGTGCGGCGCCACCTATACGCCTGCCGAGCTGATCGACCCGGTGTCGGCCATTTCCGGGGCCACCCCCGAAGTTCGCAGCTCCACCCACTACTTCTTCAAGCTGCCTGATTTCACCGACTTCATGCATCAGTGGATCAACGACGGCCACGTACAGCCGCAGATCCGCAACAAGCTGATGGAGTGGTTCGAGGCCGGGTTCAACGAGTGGGATATCTCCCGCGACGCCCCCTACTTCGGTTTCGAGATTCCCGACGCACCGGGCAAATACTTCTATGTGTGGCTGGACGCGCCCATCGGCTACCTGGCCAGCTTCAAGAACCTGTGCGACCGGCAGGGCCTGGACTTCGACGCCTTCTGGCACCAAGACAGCGAAGCCGAGGTCTACCACTTCATCGGCAAGGACATCGTCTATTTCCACGCGCTGTTCTGGCCGGCGATGCTCCACGGCGCGGACTTTCGCACCCCCACGGCAGTGAACTGCCACGGCTTCGTCACCGTGAACGGCGCCAAGATGTCCAAGTCCCGCGGCACCTTCATTAAGGCCGCCACCTATGCGGACTTCCTGAATCCCGAGTACCTGCGCTACTACTTCGCCGCCAAGCTCACCTCCAAGGTGGACGACCTCGACCTCAACCTCGAAGACTTCACCGCCAGGGTCAACAGCGATCTCGTCGGCAAGGTGGTCAACATCGCCAGCCGATGCGCCGGCTTCGTCAAGAAGCTCGGCGACGGCAAGCTATCGGCCCACTGCGTCGAGCCGGAAATGGTGGCCCGCTTCATCGGTGCCGGTGACGAGATTGCCGAACTGTTTGAAGCCCGTGAGTTCGGCCGCGCCATGCGCCGCGTGATGGAGTTAGCCGACGAAGCCAACACCTACATCGCCGACGCCGAGCCCTGGGTGCTGGCCAAGCAGGCGGGCCGCGAACAGGAGGTGCTCGACATCTGCTCGGTGGGCCTCAACCTGTTCCGCCAACTGATGGTCTACCTGGCCCCCGTGGTACCGGCCATGGCCGAGGGCGCCCGGGAGTTCCTGAGGCTCGAGAGCCTCGACTGGCACAGCCGCCACGAGGTCCTGCTGAACCAAAAGATCGCCAAGTTCAAACCCCTGATGACCCGCGTGGAGCCGGAAAAGATCGACGCCATGATGGCGGCGTCCAAGGAGGATCTGGTGGAAGAACAGAAGCTCAAGGAGACCCCCAAGGGCCCCTTGGCCGAGGCCCCCATCGCCGACGAGATCGGCTTCGACGATTTCATCAAGGTGGACCTGCGCATCGCACGTATCGCCAAGGCAGAGTACGTCAAGGGGGCCGACAAGCTGCTCAAGCTGACCCTGGATATCGGCGGCGAAAGCCGCACGGTGTTCTCGGGTATCCGCTCCGCCTACGCCCCCGAGGCGCTGGAGGGCCGCCTCACCGTGATGGTGGCCAACCTGGCGCCTCGCAAGATGCGCTTCGGCGTCTCCGAGGGGATGGTGCTGGCCTCGGCCAACGACGAAGGCATCTACCTGCTTTCGCCGGATACGGGCGCCGAGCCCGGCCAGCGAGTCACCTGAGGCCGCCGTGCACCGAAGCGAGCTGATCGAGGCCATCGACGCCCTGCTGCCGCAGACCCAATGCGGCAAGTGCGGCTTCGATGGCTGCCGGCCCTATGCCGAGGCCATCGCCGAGGGCGAGCCGATCAACCGCTGCCCACCGGGCGGCGAGGCCACGCTCGAGCGGCTTGCCGGGCTAACGGGCCTACCGGTGCAACCCCTCGCCGAGCCCGCCCAACCACCACTGGCCGCGGTGATCCGCGAAGCCGAATGCATCGGCTGCACCAAGTGCATCCAGGCCTGCCCGGTGGACGCCATCCTCGGCGCGGCCAAGCGCATGCACACGGTGATCGTCGACGAGTGCACCGGCTGCGAGCTTTGCGTGGCGCCCTGCCCGGTGGACTGCATCGACCTGGTGCCTCACCCGGCCTGGGAGGCCGCCGAGAGCGAGGCTGATCGCGAGGCCTACCTGGCGCGCCGTGCGGACCTGGGCCGACGTCGTCATCGTGCCCGCCAGGCGCGCCTCGCTCGGCAGGCCAAGGAGAAGCGCCTGGAACGCCAGACGCGGCTGATGCAGCAGCGTCGCCCCGGTGGCTCGGGCCCTGCCGCTGCAGGCCCCGCAGTAAAGCGCCAGCGCCAAATGGCCCTCAAGGCCGCCGAACAGGCCGTCAAACGCGTGCAACAGCAGTTGGCGAGCGCCCAGCGCCGTCACGACGCCCCAGCCGAGGCCATCGCCAGGGCTCAGTTACCCGAAGCAGAGCAGCTGCTGGTCGACGCCCGAAAAGCGCTGGAAAATGGAACTTCATGAACGCTCAGAAACGCCATGAGATCTTCGCGCGGCTGCGCGAACATACCCCCGAGCCCACCACCGAGCTGAACTGGCAGAGCCCCTTCGAACTGCTCGCCGCCGTGCTGCTCTCCGCCCAGGCCACCGACGTGGGTGTCAACAAGGCCACCGCGCGACTCTTCCCGGTCGCCAACACGCCTCAGGCGATCATCGATCTTGGCATCGACGGGCTCAAGGAGCACATCAGGACCATCGGCCTCTACAACACCAAGGCCGAGAATCTGATGAAGACCTGCCACCTGCTGATCGAGAAGCACGGCGGCGAGGTGCCGCGGACTCGCGCGGGCCTGGAAGCGCTGCCCGGCGTCGGTCGCAAGACCGCCAACGTCATCCTCAACACCGCCTTCGGCCAGCCCACTATCGCCGTGGACACCCATATCTTCAGGGTCTCCAACCGCACCGGCATCGCCAAGGGCAAGGACGTGGTAGAGGTCGAGCAGAAACTTATCCGCCACGTGCCCCGGGAGTTTCGCCAGGACGCCCACCACTGGCTGATCCTCCACGGCCGCTACACCTGCGTGGCGCGCAAGCCGCGGTGCGGCAGCTGTGTGATCGAGGATCTCTGCGAATTCAGGGAGAAGATCGAGCTGTAGCCCAAAGGGGCTCTGCGCCGAAGGCCGGGTTGGCAGCCGAGTCGAGCTGAGCGAGGATGGTGGGACAATAACAGCGGCCCACGACAAAGAGCCCCATGCCCACTCCACTCCATGACCGCCCCATTAGCAATCGCATCAAGGCGCTACAGGCCCTGTCCCGCCAGCACGCTGCCAACTACTGCAGCTCCTCGGCGACCCTGGCCCGGGAGCGCTATCTCGCTCAGCACCCGACCCGCCTGCTGGTGTTGAAGTGCATGGACGGGCGCATCCATATCCCCCACGCCACGCGCACGCCGCTGGGCATCATTACCCCTTTTCGCAACCTGGGCGGTATTTTCAACCTGGGCTGGCCCTACCTGGGAGAGCTGATCACAGAGGCGGTGGCCGAAGGCATCCGTGCCGGCCACGGGTCGCTGTTGATGATCACCTATCACTTCTCCCGCGGAGAGCGCCTGCGGGGCTGCTCTGGCTTTGGCTGCGACGCCGGCGCCGCCCTGGCTCACGCGCGCCAGATCCGCGCCCAGGCCGAGCAGCTTTTCGGCCAAGACCACCAGCATGTCTACCCGCTGGTGTGCGGCTTCGAGACCGACACCGATGCCCTGATCCTTCACGGCGAGGGGGATGACACCCTGGATATCGGCAATATTGATGCGGCCGATGGCGACAGCCTGGGTGCCCGCGTCGCCGCACTCTGCCCGGACATGCCTGCCGATATCCGCCGAGACCTGCTGCCGCTGATGGAGGGCAACCTGGCCCACGCGTCGAGCCTACGTGGCGTAGCCCGACACCTCGACATCGAACACCGGGAATGGGTGATCTGCGTGGGCCGCGGCTTCGACTTCCTGCACCTGCCCAACACGGCGCTGATCGTCGGCCCCTATGGGCCGGACCTGGCCGAGCCCATCGGCACCGCGGCAGATATCATCGACGCCAACATGGCGGCCGGACGCATTCCGGAGGACGGCTTCATGCTGCTCGCCTCCACCCCCTTCCAGGCGGTGGGCGTGGATCGCGCCCGGGCCGAGCTCAAGTCGCACTTCCTGGCGGACTTCGCCACCAAGGTGATCCACCAGCGTCACCCCTGGCTGGCCGAACGCATGCACCGTCATACCGCAGTGGTGCACTGGCCGACGCGGCGCCTCGATCTGATCGACACCCGCTCAGGGGGAAGCCGCTGATGGAAACTCTTTCGTTCGTGCTGAAGTCCCTGGCGCTGCCACCGGTGATCAACACTCTGCTGATTCTTGCCGGTCTCGCGCTGGGCGCCCGGCGCCTGATCGGTGGCCTGTTCATCATCCTCGGGCTGGCCAGCCTCCTGCTGCTGGCCACGCCCTGGGCCAGCCACGCCCTGCGCCAGGGGCTGGAACCGACACCGCTTCCGGGGCCTGCCTCGCTACGGGGCTCCCAGGCCATCGTGATCCTGGGCGGCGGGCGCGACTACAGCGCTCCGGAGTTCGGCTGGGGGGACGCGCCCACCAACGCCACCTGGCGGCGGCTCGCCTATGGCGCCCACCTGCACCGGGGGAGCGGGCTGCCCATCCTGGTCAGTGGCGGGCGGGCTCACGACGAACACAGCGCCGAGGCCAGCCTGATGGCCGCGGCGCTGCGTGAGGTATTCGATGTACCGGTGCGCTGGTTGGAAGGAGAGAGCCGCAACACCGCGGAGAACGCTCGGTTCAGCGCCGCCATGCTGGCGGGGGCAAACATCAAGCGGGTGGCGCTGGTTTCCCAGGCCTGGCATCTACCCCGCGCCAGCGCAGAGTTCGAGAAGGCCGGCCTGACGGTGTCCGCGGCGCCGACGGAGTTCGCCAGCGCCCCGCCGCCCGGGCTGCACGGCTGGATGCCCCGCGCCTACCACCTCCACCAGAGCACCCGAGCCCTGCACGAGTGGCTGGGACGCGGAGTGCTGTGGGTGCGCGACGCCCTGCTGGCGCGACACCGACCCAGCGGTGACGGCTAGGCTAGAACCCCTGTCCCTCGAGGCGGTCGGCCAATTCCTCGAGGCTCCCGATGCCCTGCACGTCGGTCGGCAGCCAGGGCAGCCGCGGACGCGGCAGGTGGCCCAACTCCCGGTCGATGCGGGCCAGGTAGGTCGCCTCCTGCTCGCGGCGGGCGCGCAGGAAATCCCCACCGGCATCCTCTGGAATCACCCGGTTGACCAGGACGCCGGCCACCGGCACGTGTGCCTCCTCCAGGGTGGCCACGGCGCGGGCGGTCTCGAGGATCGGCAGCCGCTCCGGGGTCAGCACGAACAGGAAGCCGGTCTCCTCGGCGTTCTCGATGCGTCGACGGGCCTGATGGAAGAGTCGCCGGCGATCGATGAGGGTCTTCGCCACGTCGCGGGTCTTGTCGTCCAGATCGGCGAGGGGATCCTCCTGGGGGTCGTCGAAGGGGGTGGCCACGTCGCGGCCGCGCTTGGGCGTGAGGTGGGAGAGCACCTTTCCCAGCTCCTCGGACTTGCGATTGTGCGCCAGCAGGCCGTCGGTCCAGGCGGCCATGGCCTCGGGCAGGGTCAACAGGCGCAGGGTGTGGCCGGTGGGCGCGGTGTCGAAGATGATCAGGTCCCAGTCGCTGTCATCGTCGACGATCAACCGCGACAGCCGCTCCAGCAGTGCCGCCTCCTGGGTGCCCGGTGACTGCCGGGTCAGGCGCATCTGGCGCTCCAACTCCTTCATCATCTCCGGGGCCGCATAGCGACGCATCTGCTCGGTGACCCGCGCCAGGTGGGCCTCCACCTCGACGTCCGGGTCGATCTCCATGGCATCCAGGTTGGGCAGCAATCGGCGCGGGGTGTCACCCAGCTCGCGGTCGAAGACATCGCCGAGGCTATGAGCCGGGTCGGTGGAGACCACCAGCACCCGCCTGCCACGTCCCGCCGCCAGCACCGCCAGAGCCGCGGCAACGGTGGTCTTGCCCACCCCCCCCTTGCCGCCCACCCACAGCAGGCGCTTGTTCAGCAGTTCTTTCATGAGGTCCTCAGCAGCATCTGAAATGATCCAGCGGCGAGCGCTCCATGCCCATGCGTCGATGCCAGTCGTGGAAACGCTCCAGCAACAGCGGCTGCAGTTCCAGGGTGTAGTAGGCCGCCGGGTTGGGCACCCCCATCATCTCGGAGAACACCAGCAGCATGAAGAGGTCGTCCTCGTCTCGCCGGGCGCGGGCGATGGCGCCCCGGTAGCGGGAGGAGTAGACCTCCTCCGCGAAGAAACGGGCCTGGCTAAGCCAGGCCCGAATCCGTTCGAGACGAGGATCATGACCGGTGTCATGATCGTCGTTCATGGGTCCCTCCTTGCGTTACTTCTGTTCGGCGGCCATCTCCGCGCGGGAGCGCTTGAGCGCCGAGGCGCACTCCATGGCCACCATGATCGCGGCCACCAGCACCACGAGATCGAGTACCAGCAGGAACATGTTGCCCTGCTCATAGAAGCTGCGCAGCTGGATCAGCAGCGCCGCGATGGTCATCACCAGCAGGAAGCAGAGCGGCGCCAGTGTGTACCACATCGGGCGACGCAGGCGCACCAGCATCACGGTGATCACCAGCAGGGTCAGACCCGCCAGCAGCTGGTTGGTGGTACCAAACAGCGGCCAGATGATCAGGCCACCGGAGCCATCCGCGCCACCGGCACCGAAGGCCAGCAGCAGGCAGCTGCCCACCGCCAGCAGGGTGGCGATGGCCGGCTTCTTCATCCACGGCTGGTGATAGATCTCGCCCCACTCCTGGAAGATATAGCGCTGCAGGCGCAGGCCGGTATCCATGGTGGTGCCGGCAAACAGCGCCGCCATCACGGTGAGCAGGGTCGCCGCGGTGGCTTCCGGCAGACCGATACCGTTATGGATGATATAGGCGCCGCCCTCGACGAAGGCGTTCACGCCGCCCTGGCCGAAGGCGCTGTACATCGCCTCCCAGTCGCCGAAGGTGGCGAAACCGGCGGTGGCGGCGAGGATCGCGGCCAGCGCCAGCATGCCCTCGCCCACGGCCCCGAAGTAGCCGACGAAGCGAGCGTCGGTCTCCTTGTTGAGCTGCTTGGAGGTGGTGCCGGAGGAGACCAGGCCGTGGAAGCCGGAGATGGCACCGCAGGCAATGGTCACGAACAGCAGCGGCAACAGCGACGGCGTACCGGCAGGCACGTTGTCGTTGAAGGCAGGAGCCACCAGAGTGGGATTCATCAGCACGATGGCGCCGTAGAGGATGATCAGGCCGATGAACAGCTGCAGACCGTTGATGTAGTCCCGGGGCTGGAGCAGCACCCACACCGGCAGCAGCGAGGCGATGGCGGCGTAACCGAAGAGGATCAGGATCCACACGGCGTTACCGGAGAAACCGGCCACCTCGGCGGGCATCTGGATCGGCACCGAGGGCCCGATGCCGATCAGCGCATAGAGGCAGATCACGCCGATGATGGAGACCATCGGCAGGCTCAGCATGCGGCGGTAGATCAGCTGGCCGATGACCAGCGCCACCAGGATAGCGCCCCACACCGGCACTACGGCGCTGGAGAAGTTCATCATCAGGCCGGCGATCACCACGGCGAACACCGCGTTGACCATCAGCAGCACCAGGAAGATGACGATCATGAAGATGCTGCGGGCGCGCTTGCCGACCACGTCGCCGGTCAGGGCGCCCACGGACTTGGCCTTGTTGCGCACGCTGGCCCAGATGGCGCCGAAGTCGTGAATACCGGCGAAGAAGATGGTGCCGAACACCACCCACAGGAAGGCCGGCGCCCAGCCCCAGATCACTGCGATGGCCGGCCCCACGATGGGCGCGGCCCCGGCGACCGAGGTGAAGTGGTGGCCCCATAGAATGAAGCGATTGGTGGGCACGAAGTCGACGCCGTCCTCGAACTCATGGGCGGGCGTCTTGAAGTCGGGATCCAGTCGGTAGATCTTCTCGGCGATGAACTTCGAGTACACGAAGTACCCGGCTGCCATCGCGGCAAGACCCAGGACCAGAAGGACGATGGCACTCATGGGACTCTCCTAGCTGGACGTGTTGGAATGTCTTGAAACCACTGATGCCTCTAAGAGCACCTTGCGGTCCAATGGTCTTACCTCATCCCCGGCAAGTCCATGACCCTGCCTTCACAAATCATCAACTTACGCCAAAAGTCGTAGAACGGGATCGAACATTACGGCCCGGATCCATAGGCTGATAGACTGTATGGACTCACAGGCTCGGCTCGAGGAAACATGATGATCATAGGCGTTACCGGCGGCATTGCCTCGGGCAAATCCACCGTGGCCCGGGCTTTCGCCGCGCTCGGCGCGCCCTGGGTGGACGCCGACGATGTGGCCCGAGAGGTAGTCGAGCCCGGTGAGCCCGCGCTCGAGGAAATCGCCGCGCGCTATTCCCGGGCGCGGGTGCTCAACGACGACGGCACCCTTAACAGACGGGCCCTGCGCGAGATCGTCTTCGCCGACCCCGCAGAGCGCCGCTGGCTGGAAGCCGTCACCCATCCGCGCATCCGGGCGCGGCTGACCGAACACCTGGCAAGGCTTCAGGCCACCGGCGCTCCCTATGTGCTGCTGGTCTCACCGCTGCTGTTCGAATCCGGCCAGAACGAGATGACCGACCGAACGCTGGTGATCGACGTGCCCGAGGCGTTGCAGATCGAGCGCACCGCCGCCAGGGACGATGTCGACGACGCCCAGGCCCGCGCCATCGTTGCCGCCCAGATGCCCCGCGCCGAGCGCCTGGCCCGCGCCGACGACGTACTCGACAATGGCGGCAGCGAAGCGCTGATGCAGCGCCGAGTCGCCGAGCTCGACCTCCACTTCCGCCAGCTGGCCACTCAGCCAGCCGCAGACCGAATCACACACCCCCGAGGAGCCTCATGAACCAGACGCAACGTCCCCTGGAAGTCGCCTGTCCCGAGTGCAGCAAGAAAGTCGTATGGAGCGAGAAGAACCCCGACCGCCCTTTCTGCAGCGAGCGCTGCCGCCTTCTCGATCTCGGCGCCTGGGCCGACGGCAATCGCCGCATTGCCGGCGAGCCCGCCATGGACGAGACCGAGATCGATGAGATGATCATGCGCGCCGAGCGCGGACTGCAGGATTCGGAGTGATCCTCCGATGAGCCGACCCGAGTACCGCCTGCTGGCCGAGCTGGAGGCCGCCTTCGACGCGCTGATCGAGGCCAGCGAGGCGGTGGCGGCGTCCTACCATCAGAAACCCACCGCCTGTTGGATCTTCGGCGAGCCAGAACCGGTGAGCACCGAACGCGCTGGCGCCTGGCTGCGACACGCCCTGCTTGATATCTGGTATCAGGACGGCCAGGACGGGCGCGCCACCCGCCCCCACATCGGACTCGTGGCCGCCGGCAAAGCGATGATGGAAGCCGCTATTCAGGCCAACGCCGCCAAGACGGACTTCGCTGCCTTGCTCGCCCGCATCAAGGAGAGCGAACCCGAATTGATTCCCGAAGCCAAAGCCGTGCTGCCCTTCCGCCATCCGGAACTGCACGACCACCTGCGTGGGCAGGGGCTAGCGCGGGTGCACCTCAAGCAGTGCTGGCGAGCCATTCCTCTTGCCGAGGCGCCACTGGCTCGAGTTCGGCTGGCGTGGTACGCCAGCGGGCGATCCATCAAGCGCCTCACAGTGCGGGAGGCCGAACAGAAGCTGCTGAAGCTCGACACCGACGCCGCCCACGTGCAGATCCAGCTGCGCCGGCTCGCCGGTATCCCCAGCGGTGAACCCCTGGCTCAGGTACAGCGTCAGGCTCCGCTGATGCGAGCCAACCTCTTCTACCGAGAACCCCTCGATGACGGTCGCACACGCCGCGCCATGAACGTCGCCCTGCCGCTGTTCGTCCCCAGCATCGATGGCCGCCTGCCCGACCACAACCTTCCGCCGCCACATCCGCCCGCGCAGCGTACCCGCGCCCGCCGCAGCGACGAAAAGCTCGAGGACGAGCCCTTCCTGGCCAGCCTGCGAGTGTATCGATACCGGTAAGTGAGAACGGACAACCCTTGTGGGAAATGATAAAACGTATAGGCCAAGACAGCTTCAAGCTCTTCTCGCTGAAACGTCGTGAGTCGACTATGGCGATGAAGTAATACTCAACGTTTAACGCCCCCGATGGAAAACACATCGGCATGAACTGCTAGGAGCGCTTCTTGCTAGACCTGCCCCCTCTCTTACTCTGGCCGCTGGCTGCCTTTATCGGTCTGTGCCTGGGCAGCTTTCTCAACGTGGTGATCGTGCGCCTGCCGGTAATGCTGATGCTGGGCTGGCGGGCCGAGGCCCGGGAGGCACTGGAGCTCCCCGCCGAGGAGCAGCCCCGCTTCAACCTGGCCACGCCGCGCTCGATGTGCCCCAGCTGCGAGACGCCCATCGCCTGGCACGACAACTTGCCGGTGGTCGGCTGGCTAAAGCGCCGCGGGCGCTGCGCCAGCTGTGGCACACGCATCAGTCCCCAATATCCTCTGGTGGAGCTGGCCGGCGGAGTGCTAACACTGGCCGTGGTGGCACTCTTCGGGCCGAGCTGGCAGGGTCTCTTCGTGCTGGGGGCCTGCCTGGCGCTGCTGGCCATGGCGGTAATCGACCTGCGTACCCAACTGCTCCCGGACCTTCTTACCCTGCCGCTGCTGTGGGCGGGGCTGCTCTACCAGCTGCTGTTCCAGCCGCTGCTTCTGCCGAGTGCCGTAATCGGCGCCATGGCGGGGTATCTGGTGCTGTGGAGCTTCTACTGGGCGTTCAAATTGATCACCGGCAAGGAGGGCATGGGCTACGGCGACTTCAAGCTGCTGGCGGCACTCGGCGCCTGGATGGGGTGGCAGTATCTGCCGCTGTTGCTGATCCTCTCCGCGGGGATCGGCGCCATCATCGGCATCCTGGTGCAGCTGGCAATGCCGCGGCTGCGCGGCGCGCCGATGCCCTTCGGGCCCTATCTGGCGCTGGCCGGCTGGGTGGCCCTGCTGGCCGGGGAGCCGCTCATGGCGGTGTATGGGCAGTTCTTTCTGCTGTAATCCCCACCATCCCGTATTTACATGCCCCGGGGCGCGAAGATGCCGGGTGCGTTGCGCCAGTAGCCCTTGTAGTCCATGCCGAAGCCGAAGACATAGCGGTCGGCGACCTCCAGGCTGCAGTAGTCGGCCTTGAGGTCAGGAATCGCCTTGCGGTCGTGCTGCTTGTCGACGAGCACCGCGGTGGAGATGCTGGCGGCGCCGGCCTCGCGGCAGTAGGCGAGGATGGCGGCCAGGGTGGCGCCCTCATCGAGGATGTCGTCGACGATCACCACGTGGCGGCCGGCCATGGGCACTTCAGGAGAGACGCGCCAGAACAGCTCGCCGCCGCGGGTACCGCCCCGATAGCGGGTGGCGTGCAGGTAGTCCACCTCCAGCGGGAAGCCGAGGCGCGGCAGCAGGTGGCCGGTGGTGATCAGGCCGCCGTTCATCACGCAGTAGAAGACCGGCAGCTGCTCGCCGAGGTCGCGAGTGATCTCGGCGGCCATGCGGTCCAGGGCGCGCTGCACGGCCTCCTGGGTGATCAGGCAGTCGGCGCTGTCCATCACCTCGCGCATGTCGGCAAGGGACGGGTGAAGATCGGCATCGAGTTTGGGCATTACGGTGGCTCGCGGTCGAAGAAAAAAGGCAGAGGGCTCAGGCCAGGGCCTCGAGGTGGGCGTGGACGCGGCGCCAGCGGGAGAGCGCGGTAAGCGTCGAGAGCACCGGACGGGCCCGGCCGTAGCGCAGCCGGGTGAGGCGGCTGACACCGGGGCGCTGACGGCAAGCGTCGAGCACATCGGTTGCCGCGGCACGGTCATTGCACACCAGCAACATGTCGCAGCCGGCATTCAGCGCCGCGAGGGCACGCTCGCCGGGGCTGCCGGCAGAGGCGGCCCCGGCCATGCTCAGGTCGTCGGAGAAGATCACGCCCTTGAAGCCAAGGCTCTGGCGCAGCAGACCAAGCCAGACCGGCGAGAAACCGGCAGGGCGGGAATCGAAGGCGGAATAGACCACGTGGGCGGGCATGATGCCGTCCAGGCGGCCGGCCAGCCGGGTGAAGGGCACAAGGTCGCGCTGGCGAAGGACCTCCAGCGGGCGGGGGTCCACCGGCAGTTCATGGTGGGAGTCCGCGGCTACGCCTCCGTGGCCGGGAAAGTGCTTGCCCACAGCCACCATGCCGGCCTCGTGCAGGCCGTTGACGAAGGCGCCGGCCAGGGCGGCAACGATCTCGGGGTCGGCGGAAAAGCTGCGATCACCGATCACCGTGGACGTGCCGTCGTCGACGTCGAGCACGGGAGCGAAGCTCAGATCCAAGCCGCAGGCGGCCATTTCCATACCCAGCAGCCAGCCGGCGTCCTGGCAGAGCCGCCGGGTGACCTCGGGATGGCGGGCCACGCCCGCCGCCAGTCGCGCCATGGACGGCAACCGGGTGACGCCCTGGCGCAGACGCTGCACCCGGCCACCCTCCTGGTCGATGGCCAGCAGCAGCTCCGGGCGGACCGAGCGAATCGCCAGGCTCAGTTCGCGCACCTGCTCCGCCGATTCGGTGTTGCGGGCAAACAGAATGACCCCTCCCACCTCGGGACGTGCCAGCAGCGTGCGCTCCTCGGCAGTGAGGGCGGTACCTTCCAGGTCAAGCATCACCGGACCAAGGGTCGTGGGCATGATCGATTCCATGGCATGAAAGGGGTAAGAGTTTAAAGGGACAAGAGTCTAGGGCATCGCTAGCGGGAGTGACAGCGCCGCCGGCGCCCATGGCAATCAAGCACCGTTCAGGCTTCCTGGGCTGCCAGCGTAACCGGCGTCGGCAGCGGAGCCTGCATGGCGGCGACCACCACCGGGCGCAGGCGTCGGATCAGATCGCGCACCGTGACATGTTCCTGATAATCCTTCTCGGCGATGTCGCGGAGCGCGTCAAGGCCGGAGAGGGTGAAGATCACCGTGCCGAGCATGAAGTGAAGGCGCCAGAAGCGTTCGGCATCGGGAAGCTCGGGAGTGGCCTGGCGAACCAGTTCGGTGAAGCGGGTAAAGACGCTGCCGTACTCCTCCTGAATATAGCGGCGCAGGTGCCCTTGGGCCTGGCTGTAAGCGAGCCCCAGCAGGCGCATGAAGACCTTGAGGCTGTTGCGCTCCGCAGGCACCTCCAGCACGCTGCGCGCCATGGTCTCCAGCAGCTCCTCAAGGGGGATCACCTCGTCGCCGTAGTGAGCCTGGAGCTCGTCCAGGGCGCGGTGAAAGCGCTCGGTGAAGGGGTCAAGATAGCGGGCAAACACCGCCTGGATCAGCGATTTCTTTGAGCCGAAGTGGTAGTTCACCGCGGCCAGATTAACCTTGGCCTTGCTGGTGATGGTGCGCAGCGAGGTCTCGGCGAAGCCACGCTCGGCGAACAGCACCTCGGCCGTATCAAGGATGCGGGTGACGGTGTCGGTCTGGGCCATTTGGAGAGTCCCGATAAAAAGTCCCGATAGAAAGTCCCGATATAGAGTCCCGATAAGAATCCCGGTCATAAACAGGTGTTTCAAACGTAAAATGAATTGTAAGCCAGCCGAAGCACCATTCTCAATGCCCGGCGGGACAACGCGTTTTAAACGAAGCCTTACTTCTATCAGCGCGACGGAGGCTTCTGGTGGGCGCCAGCAAAACACCCATTACTGGATGGAATAACATGCTGTATACTTGATCACTAACGTATTCACCCAGTCGCCGATTCCGCCTCGGAGGTCGCATGGCACGCCCCCTCACCCAGCGCCAGCAAAACGTCTATGACTTTATCGTCAAGACCCTCCAGGACCTTGGCTATCCGCCCACCCGGGCCGAGATTGCCCGGGCCCTGGGGTTCCGCTCTCCCAACGCCGCCGAAGAGCACCTGCGGGCGCTCGAGAAGAAGGGCGCCATCCGCATGATCGCAGGCACCTCCCGCGGCATACGCCTACCCGCCCAGGAGCAGGAACCCGTCGCTGAGGGCGATGCCCCGCTGCAGGGGCTGGCAATCATCGGCGAAGTGGCTGCGGGAAGCCCGATCCTAGCCGCCGAGCATATCGATCGCTACTGCCCGTTGCCCCCTGAGTACTTCACGCCCCGGGCCGACTACCTGCTTAGGGTCCGCGGCCTTTCCATGAAGGATGTCGGTATCCTGGAGGGTGATCTGCTTGCCGTGCACCGCACCGAGCGGGTGCGCGACGGCCAGATCGTGGTAGCGCGCCTGGAGGACGAGGTAACCGTGAAGCGCTTCCAGCGCAGCGGACACGTGGTCACCCTGAGCGCCGAGAATTCAGAGTTCGCTCCCATCGAGGTAGACCTGCGCCATCAAGCGCTGGAGATCGAGGGCATCGGGGTGGGCGTGATTCGCGGCGGCAGCGGCCAGGCACTGGGGTAGGCGCCGACAAGGGCCCTTACCGAGTTTGCCCCATGAGAAAGATCCTTCATGCCGACTGCGACTGCTTCTTCGCGGCGGTGGAAATGCGCGACAACCCCGCGCTCACGGAACTGCCGCTGGCTATCGGTGGAAGTCCCGAGCGACGCGGGGTCATCGCCACCTGCAACTACCCCGCCCGGGTCTTCGGCATCCATTCGGCGATGCCCACGGCCCGAGCCTTGCGCCTCTGCCCCCACCTCACCCTGCTGCCCGGCAACTTCGACAAGTACCGCGACGTCTCTCAGCAGGTCCAGGCGATCTTCCATGAGCTGACTCCTCTGGTGGAGCCCCTCTCCCTGGACGAGGCCTTCCTCGACGTCAGTGAGGTGGAGCGCTTTTCCGGCAGCGCCACCTGGATGGCCCGCTGGCTCAAGGAAGAGAGCCTCGCGCGCACCGGCATCACCCTCTCCGTGGGGGTGGCGCCCAACAAGTTCCTGGCCAAGATAGCCAGCGACTGGGAAAAGCCCAACGGCCTGACGGTGATCACCCCGGAGCGCATGGAGGATTTCCTGCAGGCGCTGCCGGTGAAAAAGCTCCACGGCGTGGGGCCCGCCACCGGTGCCCGCTTGGATGCCATGGGCATTACCACCTGTGCGGCACTGGGCGAAGTGCCGCTGGAGCGGCTACTCGAGGCCTTCGGCAAGTTTGGCAAGCGGCTTTTCGAGCTGGCCCGGGGCATCGATGAGCGGCCGGTGCGCCTGGAGCGCGAGCGCAAGTCAATCAGCGTAGAGAGCACCTTTGCCCAGGACCTGCCCGATCTCGCCAGTTGCCGCCAGGCCTTGGCGCCGCTTTGCCAGAAACTAGAGGAGCGCATCGCCCGCCACGGTCACCCTCCCCTGGCCGGGGTAGTGGTGAAAGTGCGCTTCGACGACTTCAGCCTGACCACCCTGGAGAGCCGCGGCCTGGCCCCCTCCCCCGAGAGTTTCTCCCGCCTTCTCGAACAGGCCTGGGAACGTGGCCGCCGCCCGGTTCGCCTGCTCGGCGTCGGCGCCCGCCTGCTACCGGAGTCTCATCGCCGCCAGCTGACGCTGCCGATCGGCTGATGTGGTGTGCGAAACACTAGCCGATGCTACTGGGTATCGATATAGCGGTGGTCGTTGAAGGTGGCGACCCAGTTGGGATGATAAACCAGCAGAATGGTCATGAGCATGCCGGTGATGAAGGCCTCGGAGGGCATCAACAGCGGCAGGAAGCGAGCGTACTCCATGGCCTGGTAGAGGGCGTGGGCGTCACTGGCGCCAAGAGCCATAAGCCCCACCGCCGCTAAGCCTGCGACCAGCGTCGAAAGCGCAGCGCCAAAAAAGCCACAGACGAACATGAAGACCATCAGGTTATCGGGCAGTCGGCGGTCCACGAGTCGCCAGATCAGCACCGTGACCAGCGCCGGTATCACCCCGGTGACCAGCAGGTTGACGCCCAGCAGCGGCCAGTCGACGCGACCGGTAATCACCGCCGCGAGGTTGACGATCAGGATTGAAGTGAGCGCAAGCGGGGCCTTGAAGACCAGGGTGAGCAGCGCGGTGAACATCAGGTGCAAAGAGAGCCAGTCCACCGCCTGGGCGCGCAGCTGCCACATCAATAGCACTGCCACGGTGGCGGCAAGCCAGCGGTGTTGCAGCGCAGTATCCGCGAGCAGTGCTCTCCAGGGTCGCTGGGCCAGCGCCAGGCCGTAGAGCAGAAACGACACCAGGCCACAGAGCATCAGCAGCCAGGGGGCGATCACCGCTTGAGAAAATGACATGAAGTGCCTCTCGTCGTAACACTGCTTGCCCGATTAGGCGAAGACTACCGTCTTGTTGCCGTGGATCAGCACGCGATCCTCCAGATGCCAGCGCAGCCCGCGTGCCAGCACCGACTTCTCCACGTCGCGGCCGAAGCGCACAAGATCGCCAGGGGTGTGGCAATGCGTGACCCGGTGGATGTCCTGCTCGATGATCGGGCCGGCGTCGAGCTCTTCGGTGACATAGTGGCAGGTGGCGCCAATCAACTTTACGCCCCGCTCATAGGCCTGATGGTAGGGCTTGGCCCCGGCGAACGAGGGCAGAAAGCTATGGTGAATATTGATCACACGACCGGCATAGCGTTCACAGATCGACTGCGGCAGGATCTGCATATAGCGGGCTAGCACCACGCAGTCGGCCCGGACCTCATCCACCAGGCGCACGACCTCGTCGAAGGCGACCTGCTTCTCGTCGGGGCTTACCGGCACGTGATGATAAGCAATGCCGTGCCACTCCACGAGGCCGCGCATGGTCTCGTGATTTGAAATCACCGCGGCGATATCGCAGTCGAGCTCGCCGGCAGTCCACCGGTAGAGCAGGTCCACCAAACAGTGGGATTCCTTCGAGACCATCAGCACCACCCTGGGGCGATTGCGAGTATCGGTGAGCGCCCAGGTCATGTCGAACGCTTCGGCGATGGGGGCGAAGGCCTCGCGCAACGTCTCGGGGGGCATGCCGATGGAGTCGGCCAGGATCACGTAGCGCATGAAGAAGCGTCCGGTCTCCAGGTCGGAGTGCTGGCTCGCCTCGGTGATGGAACCGCCATGGCCGGCGATGAATCCGGACACCCGTGAAACGATGCCCACCCGATCGGGGCACGAGACCACCAGGCGATAGTAGTGTGACATGAGGTGACTCTGGCTGGGTTGGGAGTAACGTCTAGGCGTACAGGCTGACAGTGTAGCGAAAACAGGGGGTTCCGGCACCCGTGAAGCGGCACGCGTTGTGGCTGCCCGGGCCCATCCCGTATAGTGAAGGCACACTTTCCGAGCCCACTTCCCCCGATGCCACAGCCCAGAGTTCAGATTCGCCCTCGCCGTCGTCCTCCCCTGCACTTCCTGCCGCTGGGAGGCTGTGGCGAGATCGGCATGAACCTGAGCCTTTATGGTTACGGTGAAAGGGACCAGGAAGAAGAGTGGGTCGCGGTGGACTGCGGGATGATGATACGTCAGGACCTACCCGACAGCCCCCTCCAGGTGCCTAACCTGGACACCCTGACTCCCTTGGGCATTCGCCCTCGTGCGCTGATCATTACCCACGGGCACGAGGACCATATTGGCGCCGCCGCCTGGCTATGGCCTAAGTGGGGCTGCCCCATCTGGGCCACTCCGCTAGCCGCCGCCCTACTGCGCGCAAAATTTGTTGAGCGGGGCCTTACCACCGACGCCATCCGGGTCATCGAACCTGGCGAAGCTATGGAGACCGGCCCCTTTACCCTTCGCTTCCTGCCTGTGACCCACTCCATTCCCGAGAGCTGCGCTCTGTTGCTGGCCGCCGGGGAATACCGCGTGCTGCACACCGGCGACTGGAAGCTGGACCCCGAGCCACTGATCGGCAACCCAATGTCGGCGGCCACTTTCCGCGCCATCGCGCCGGTAGATCTGGTGATCGGCGACTCCACCAACGCCCCCATGCCGGGACACTCGCGCAGCGAAGGCGAGGTGGCCCAGGCGTTGGAGCACACCATCGCCCACTGCAAGGGGCGCGTGGTGGTCTCCTGCTTCGCCAGCAACCTGTCGCGAGTGCTCTCCATCGGTCGTGCTGCCCAACGCACCGGCCGCCGGATCAGCCTGATGGGCCGCTCCATGGAGCGCATGGTGGGGGTGGCCCGCGGCCTGGGCTATCTGGACGACTTCCCTGCCTTGGTTCCCGTATCAGATCTCGGCTACCTGCCCCCCAACGAGGTACTCGTGATCGCCACCGGCAGCCAGGGCGAGCCCCGTGCGGCGCTCAGCCGGCTGGCCCGCGGCCGCCATCACGCCATGGAACTGGGCGCGGGGGACAGCGTGATCTTTTCGGCCAAGGCGATTCCCGGCAACGAGCTGATGATCGAGCGGCTCAAGAACGGTCTCAGGGGGCTGGGCGCGACCCTGCTCGACGAGTTCAACCACCCGGAGCTGCATGCCTCCGGTCACCCCGCTCAGGAAGAGCTACGCACCTTCTACGGCTGGGTGAAGCCGCGCCACCTGCTACCGGTTCACGGTGAGCCGCGCCACCAGCGGGCCCACTGCGAACTGGCCGAATCGCTAGGAATTCAAGCACCGCTGGCGCCAGTTAACGGCGACTTGATACGCCTGGATGCCGAGGGACTGACGCTAGAGGCCCGCCACCCCCAGCCGCCCTGTATCGTAAGCCAGAACGCCGTGGCGCCGCTGGCTGGCCTGACCGGCAACAGGCCCGGGCCGCGCCATGGCAGCCTGTATCTGGCGATCTCTGTCACTGCCACCGGCGAAGGCGGCTGGACGCGTATCGGCCGGCTAATGCTGGATGCCAGCCAGTCCAGCCCCATCGATGAAGAGGCTTTCAGCGACTGGATTGACGAAGTACTGGAATCGCTGTCAGGTGACACCCTGGCTGAGCTGCGCCTGGCGCTTCAGCCGCAGCTGGTGGGCTGGTTTGCCAATCACCTACGCCGCCTACCGGAAATTCACCTGCAAATCCTGGCCGTTGAGGCGCCCTCGGCGACCGAGCTGGGATGAACAGCTGAGTGGGATAACCGAAGCATAAAAGCCGCTCGATGAGCGGCTTTTTGGGACGTGGCGCAGGGCCTTCAGGTCTTGGTGGCGTTCTTCGGCGGACGGCCGCGCTTGCGGCGAGGAGGGTCGAGCACCAGGTCGTCGACGGAGAGACCGGCCTCGCTGATAGCCTCGAGGATCTCGGAGCGCTTGCGCTCCTTCTGCAGCTCCTCATCTTGGCGATGACGCTCTTCATCTTTTTTCTGCTCGATCACCTCTTCGATCACCTCGGAGAGCTTGTGGAGCTGCTCCATACTGAGCTGACGTGCGGCGGCGCGAGCGACATTCTTGTTGCGAGCGATACGCTCCAAGGATTCGCTGGACATGGATCCCCTCCTGAACCGAAAAACGAGACGTATGTTGCGTTTGTGTTATCGAAGAAAGTATATGCATCTTGGCCGGATTGGCAAGAAAAGCCATGCGATTATACAAAAGAATGGCGGGCTATTAATGCCCGCCTTGACCACCAGGAACGCTTGGGAAAGTCACGCGAAAGCGGGCTCTCAGCCACCGGTCATGTTCATGAAGCGGACCACGTGAACATCGCCGTCGGTGGTAAAGTGGTGGCGCTCTGGCTTGAGGGGCATAGCCTCCACGATGGCCCGCTTGAGAGCTTCGATATCCCCCGGGTGGGCACGCAGCACGCGGCGGAGATCCACCGAATGTTCGTTACCAAGACAGAGCAGCAGACGCCCCTCGACGGTGACCCGAACACGGTTACAGGTGGAGCAGAAATTGTGGCTGTGAGGTGAGATGAAACCCACTCGGGTGTCGCTGTCGGCCATGCGGAAATAACGCGACGGGCCTAGCGTGCTTTCGGTAGTGGGAGTGAGCGGATAGCGAGTCTCGATCAGCGCCTGGACCTCGTCGCTAGAGCAATAGGTCTCGTCGCGGCGATGGTCGGATACGTCGCCCAGGGGCATCTCCTCGATAAAGCTGATATCGAGCCCCTCATCGCGGGCGAACGTCACCAGGTCGATCACCTCGTCGTCGTTGCGTCCCTTGAGAATCACCGCGTTGAGTTTGGTCCGCTCGAAACCGGCCTCGCGGGCGGCACGAATACCATCGATGACCCGGGCGAGATCGCCGGTGCGGGTCAGTTGGCGAAAGCGCTCGGGATCAAGAGAATCCAGGCTGATATTGAGCCGTGTCATCCCCGCCTCGCGCAGCCGTCTAGCGAATTTCGGCAGGCTCGCACCGTTGGTGGTCATGGCGAAGTCGCGAAGCCCCGGCAGCGCACCTATCTGCTCAACCAGCTGGTCGATATCCCGCCGAACGAGGGGCTCGCCGCCGGTCAGGCGCACCTTTTCTACCCCCAGCTCGATGAAAGCCCGAGCCACCAGGGCGAGCTCTTCCAGGGTCAGCACTTGGGCGCGAGGCAAAAAAGTCATCTCCTCGCTCATGCAGTAGACACAGCGAAAGTCGCAGCGGTCAGTCACCGAGATACGCACATAGCGCACGCGCCTGCCAAAGTCGTCGATCAGTTCCTGGGGCAGTGTTGTCATTGCCATCCCTCGTGATTTTGCGCGAATCAGGCCTTCCAGCGGCTCGCATCCTGGTGGTCGGAGTGGCGCTCCGCGACCCAGTAGTCACCTTCTGTGGCGTGCTCCTTCTTCCAGAAGGGAGCGCGGGTCTTGAGGTAGTCCATGATGAAATCGCAGGCCTCGAAGGCCGCTCGTCGATGGGCGCTGGCCACCGCTACCAATACGATAGGGTCTCCGGGGGCCAGTCGTCCAATGCGGTGGATCACGCGCACGCCGTCCAGAGCCCAGCGGCCCTGAGCCTCGGTGACGATGGTTGCCAGCGCCGACTCTGTCATGCCGGGATAGTGCTCCAGGGTCAGGGCGTTGATTTCCGGGCGTTCGTTGAAGTCGCGCACCAGGCCGGTGAAGCAGACCACCGCGCCAATATCGGTGCGCCCGGCCAACAGCGCATGCTGTTCGACACCGGCATCGAAGGGCGCCTCCTGCACGCGAATGGTCGAGTCATAACGTTCGGTGTCATCAGCCATGCAGTCAGCCTCCCGTGACGGGCGGAAAGAAGGCCACCTCGTCATCATCAGTGATCGGTGTGTGATCCCCGGCCATCACCTGATTTACCGCACACAGCACACGCCCCTCATCGAGGCCCGCCAAGCGCGGGTCCAGGGCCTTGAGGGCTACCTTGAGGCCGCCAACATCGTGCCGAGCCAGATCGGAGAGCGGTACAGAAAGTTCGCCGATACCGAGCCGTTCGCGCAGTTCCGCCAGACACTTGACGCGGATACAGGGCGAGGCGATATCACAGCGGCTCCCCACGGCCACCTGGCCATCGTGTCCCTGGCCGGTAACAATGGGACCCTCGGCGCCGGTGACGACTGTCATATCCGCTGTCTCGCCAATACCGCCTCCTCGGTGATAGCTGCCGGATTTGCCGCCGGTCTTGGTATCCAGGCGAATCGCGTCAATCACCATGCCATTGTCCACCGCCTTGCACATATCATAGAGGGTCAGACAGGCCACCGAGACGGCGGTGAGTGCCTCCATCTCCACGCCCGTGCGGCCGTTGAGCCGGCAGGTGGCGGTGACCTCCACGCAGCTCTCCACTTCGTTGAGGGCGAAGTCGATGGCCACCTTCGACAGCGCCAGGGCGTGGCAGAGAGGGATCAGCTCATGAGTCCGCTTGGCAGCCTGGATACCAGCGATGCGCGCCGTGGCCAGCACATCGCCCTTGGGCAGGCCGCCCTCGGCGATCAGCGCCAGGGTGTCTGGCAGCATGGTGATGCGCCCGGAGGCGCTCGCTTCCCGACGGCTCTCCGGCTTGTCGGCGACGTCCACCATATGGGCTTCGCCGCGGGCGTTGAGATGGGTCAGTGACATGGTCAGTGCCTCACGGATAACGGAAAAGGGGTTGGATGGTCACCGCCTCACCGGCGGCCACGGACACGCGGTGGGCGGCGATCTCGATCAGGCAATTGGCCTGGACCATGGAGGAGAGAATGCCGGAACCCTGGGCGCCGGTTCCGGCGACCCATAGCCGACCGTCGGCGTCGCTGCGATAGATCCCTCGCAGATAGTCGACGCGCCCGGTGCGGCTCTTGAGCGCATGCTCGGCCACGGCAACCAGTTGGGGCGTCTCCACCGTCACTCTCCCCTGCAGGCTGGCCAGCAGCGGAGCGGCAAACTGCAGGAAGGTGACCATGGCCGCCACCGGGTTACCGGGCAGACCCAGGAAGGGCACGCCGCGGGGGCCCAGACGGCCGCAGGCCAGCGGGCGTCCGGGACGCATGGCGATCTTCCAGAAGCCCAACTCGCCCTGAGCCGCCAGGGCCGCCCGGGTGTGATCGGCGTCGCCCACCGAGACGCCGCCGCTGGTGATCACCAGGTCCGCTTCGGCGGCGGCTCGCCCCAGGGCATCGGCAATAGCGTTGCGGGTATCAGGCAGAATGCCCAGGTCGAGCACCTCGGCGCCGTGCTCGGCCGCCAACGCCATCAGGCTGTAACGGTTGGCATCATAGATGCCCGCCTTGGGCAGTGGCTGCCCCGGGGCGGTGACCTCGTCGCCGGTAGAGAAGAGCGCCACCCTGGGGCGACGATGGACCGCCACCTCGGCGCGGCCCAGGGAGGCCAGCAGGCCCAACTCCGGCGCGCCGAGCCGGGTGCCGGCAGTCAGCGCCAACGCACCTCGGGCAATATCCTCGCCGGCCTGGCGCACGTTCTGGCCGCGCTTGACCCGGCCGGGGGTATCGATGATGGCCCAGCGTGCACCGTCGGCACTCTCTTCTTCTGCCAGCTGCTCGCGCATGATCACGGTATCGGCGCCGGGCGGCAGCGGCGCACCGGTGGTGATGCCGGCACACTCGCCGGGAGCCAGCGGAGCCGTGGGCGCCTGGCCGGCGTGGATTTCCATCATCCGACGAAAACGCACCGTTTCCGGGCTTTTTTGGAAATCGTTCTTCTCCACGCCCTCGTCGGGCCAGGCCAGGGCGATGCCGTCCATGGCGGCGTTGGTACACTGGGGCACGTCATGAGGCGAGACGGCGTTCTCGGCCAGCACACGCCCGTGAGCCAGAGCCAGGGGCAGGTACTCAGGGGGCATCGGACCGGCGACAAGCGAGAGCACCGCCGCCCGAGCCTCCTCCACGGCCAACATGCGCTCGCCCAACTCGAAACAGGAGAGGGTCATGGTGAAGACAACCGATCGGCTTCAGAGCGCGGCTTGCGCTCTTGCGCCCAGCGCGCCGGCCAGGCGGCAATCCAGTCGGACAGCGCCGCAACATCGTTGAGGTCCAACGTCTCGACACCGGCCGGCAGCGCCAACGGCTCATCGCTGGCCACCGCCCTCACCCAGAGATCCTCTGCCACACGCAGCGGCTTGCCCAGGGCCGCACGATAAAGCTCGAGCTTGGGCAGGGGCCAGGCCTTGAAGCCCTCTACCAACACCAGATCGGGCCGCTGAGTGGCCACCAGCGCCACCAGCTGAGCCAGATCGGGTTCTTGCTGGCCAGGGGTCTCCATCATCATCGCCAGCCGCGCATGGGAGGCCACCAGCATGGGAGCGGCGCCGGCCTGGCGCAGCCGGTGGCTGTCCTTGCCGGGCTGGTCGACGTCGAAAGTGTGATGGGCGTGCTTGATGACTGCCACGCGCAGGCCGCGCTCGGACAGGCGCGGGAGCAGCGCTTCGAGCAGGGTCGTCTTGCCGGTGCCGCTCCACGCCGCGATGCCAAGCAGCGGCAGCGATGTCTCCAGCAACAGCGGTGCCTGGTCGTTCGGGTTCATAGGGCAGCGCTCATCGGTCGGGGCTCATGAATCCGGGTGCATAGCACAGCGCCGCTTCAAGGCGCTGCCTCTCTTCATCAGTATTGAGGTTCGCAAAGGCCGCCGGACAGTCGGAGAAATCTACCCGGCGCCAGTTTTGACGGGTGTACCAGCGATCGATCTTGCGCTCGCCACCCGCCAGCGCGGCGCCCAGGTCATCGGCCAGGGCGGTGCGAATCAGCGCCACCACCGGATGCAGACGCTCCCCGTCGCAAGCCACGGCGATATCGGCATCGCCCAGGCCGGCCACCAAACGCGTCACCAGGTCCTCAGGCAGCGCAGGCGTGTCACAAGGCACCACCACTAACCAGGGGGTAGCGGCGGCTCGCAGGCCACTGTAAATGCCCATCAGCGGCCCCTGAAATCCCCCTTCGGCATCCTCGATGACGCGATCCGCCAGCGGGGCATACTGGTCCTGGCTGCGATTGGCATTGATCAGCACTTCGGCAACCCGCCCGGCCAGGCGCTCGCCAACATACGCCACCAGAGGGCGACCATGAAAGGCCACCAGCCCCTTGTCCACTCCACCCATGCGGCGGCCCTGGCCGCCGGCCAGGATCAGGCCGGTGAGTTCGTGTTGCACCATCGTGCCCCCTCCTGTGATCTGCCCCCATGATGCCTGAGCAGTGCGCGAGGTGCCACGCTGCGCCGCCGCGCAAGCCCTTGTCGTGACTAGGGTCAAAGTGGCCTTACCCCCAGATGCGGGAGCCGGTATCCTATGTGCAGTTTTCTTGACAGACGTTTTCTTGACAGGAGCCACCCCCTTGACCGAATCCAGCCCGGACGCCGGTTTCAACGTCGGCGGCAGACTGCGTCAGCTTCGATTGGATCGTAGCCTCTCCCAGCGGGAGCTGGCCCGTCGAGCCGGCGTGACCAACAGCACCGTTTCGCTTATCGAACAGAACAGCGTCAGTCCATCGGTGAGCTCGTTGAAGAAGATTCTTGATGCCTTGCCGGTGTCCATCAGTACCTTCTTCGCCGGCGACGAACCGGGCACGCCGCGGGCCTTTTACTACCGCGCCGAGGAGCTCACCGAGATCGGCGACGGGCGCCTCTCCTTCCGGCTGGTCGCGGCTCGCCAGGCCGAACGAAGCATGTCGATTATCCACGAGCGCTATCCCCCCGGCGCGGACACCGGCGAGGAGATGCTCGAACACGACGGAGAGGAAGGCGGCGTAGTGGTGGCCGGCGAAATCGAGATCACAGTGAGCGGCGAGGTAGCCGTGCTCAAGGCTGGCGACGCCTACTATTTCGATTCACGCCTGCCCCATCGCTTCCGCAACCCGGGCACGCAGGAATGCGTTATTGTCAGCGCCAATACGCCGCCCACCTTCTCCGACGGCGGACGTGAACTGCATCACGCCTGAGCGTTACCTTGGGTGGCACGGCGACGAGGGCTTGCCAGAACGCGACGCAGCACACGCCAAGCGGCCAGACCGGCCAGCAGGTTGCCCACCGCGGCACCGGCGGCGAGCCCCGCCAGGCCGCCAAGGTACGCCCCCAGCCACAGGCAAGGCAGATAGAAGATGAAGAGCCGCGCCGCGGACATCAGCATGGCGCGCAGGGGCCAGCCCAGGGCGTTACCCGCCGAGACCACGATCATGCAAACCCCCAGCGCCGCATAGCTAGGCAGCAGGAAGCGGATCAGCATCGCCAGGTCATCCTGCACCTCGGGGTTGCCAGAAAGCGCCAGCGCCAGCCAGGAGGCTCCCAGGGCCATGACCAGGCCAAGGACCAGCTGCCACACCACGATTACCTTGAGAGCCAGGCGCAAAAGACGGTGGATCTGGGCCCAGTCACCGGCGCCGTAACAGCGCCCCAGCCAGGGCGGCAGCGACATGGTCATGGCCAGAACCACCATCAGGGAGAGGGTCTCCAGGCGGCTGGCCAGGCCCCAGGCCGCCACCGAAGTCTCGCCCAGGCTCGCCACCGCCGTGATCGCCAGCATGGCGGCTAGCGGCGGCATCAGCTGCCCGATCATGGCCGGCCCGGCGATGCCGGCGAAGGGCCTCGCCGAGGCTCGCGCTTCCAGGCCCAGCCCCTGCCAGCTGAGCCAGTCGGTCTCGCGCAGCCGTCGTCCCAGCACCAGCAGGCCGCAGGAAAAGGCGATGGCGGTGGCCCAGGCTGCCCCCGGCAGCCCCAGTCCGTCCCAGTCTCCGATCCCGAAGATCAACAGCGGGTCCAGAACCAGATTGACCAGACTGGTCACCACCATCATCTTGCCGGGCAGCCAGGTGTCGCCGTGGGCGCGAAACAGGCTGTAACCGAAATAGAGCCCCGCCCCCAGCCAGGCCGCCAGCAGCTGTGGTGCCCAGTAGCCGCGGATCAGTTCACGGGTGGCCGCGTTGGCCCCGAGGCTGGCAAACACCGGCGTCTGGATCGCCCACAGCAGCAGCGTCAAAAAGGCAATGGTGGCGGTGCCGATCAACAGCACAAGGCTGCCCAGGCGCCGTGCTCGCACCTCCTGCCCGGCGCCCAAGGCCCGGGAGATCATCGCGGCGATGGCAATGCCGAGCCCCACCTGGATGCCGATGATCAAGAAGGAGAGCGGAAAAGTGAAGGACTGGGCGGCCAGCTGCGCGGTGCCCAGACGGGCAACGAAAGCGCTATCCACCAGTTGGAAACCGAGCAGCGCCAGCACGCCGATGGCCATGGGCCAGGTCTGCCGCCAAAGAGTGACGCCGAGGGCGTCGGGAGAACGGGGTTGCGTCACTGAAGATCCTGAGCCGTAAAAAGACGTTCTATTCTACGCAAAAGCGCGAGCCGTCTCAGCCCGAGAGATCACGACTGTCCCTTACCGTGTCGGCCAACAGTCGCTCGATGCCCGGGGCGGCCATGGGTCGAAAAAAATAAAACCCTTGAACCATATCGCAGCGCATCTCGCGGGCCAGCTCGAGCTGCTCGCGGTTCTCAACGCCCTCGGCAACCACCTCCAGCCCAAGACGGTGACCAATAAAGACGGTGGCTTCCATGATCGCCCTGTCCTCGGATTGCTTCGGCGCATCGCGCACGAAGGCTCGATCTATCTTCAGGGACGTGACGGGAAAAAGTTTGAGGTAGCTAAGCGATGAGTAGCCGGTGCCAAAATCGTCGATGGCGATGCGAAAGCCGCGGTCATGGAGACGGCGAAGCCCTGCCAGGGTGCCGTCGTCGGCCTCGATCAACACGTTTTCGGTAAGCTCGATACCGATATCCCTCGGTCCCAGCCCATAGCGCTCCACACAGGCTTCAAAGTGATCGAACACCCCGGATCGCTTTATCTGCCGACCTGAGAAGTTGATGTCGATACGCCCCAGCACAACACCGGAAGCTCGCCACTCGGCTCGTTGCCAGCAGGCTTCTTCCAGCACCCAGTCGCCGATACGGTGTATCAGCTCAGAACGCTCGGCCAGTGGGATGAATTCGGCGGGAGACACCGGCAGCCCCTCCGCCGGTATCCAGCGCAGCAGGGCCTCGAGGTGCTCGATCCGGCCACTGATAGCCGACACCTGGGGCTGGTAATACAGGCAGAGCTCTCCCACCTCAACCGCTCGCTCCAGCCGTTCGGACAGACGATGCTGATGAAGCAGCTCATCGTGGAGTTGCTGATTGAAATAGACGACCTGGCCCTTCCCGGAAAGTTTTGCCCGATTCTTGGCCACATCGGCGTTCCGGATCAACTCGCCGGCCGTCTCACCGTTGTCGGGAAAAATGGCAATACCCAGACAGGCGCTCAGCTTGCAGCGACGTTCTTCGAGAACAAAAGGCGCCCGCATGACGTCTTCCACCTTACGCACCAGGCGAGGGATGTCATCCAAATCATGGATACCTGGAAACGCTATGATGAATTCGTCGCCGGAAACGCGCGACAGGATATCGGTAGCGCGACGGTCTCGATTCAACCGATTGGCCAGGTCCACCAGCAGCAAGTCCCCCTGGTCATAGCCCAGCGCCTCATTGATCTCAACGAAATGATCGACATCAAGGTGAGCCAGCACCAGAGAACTCGCTTGGCGACGGCACTCCGCCAGAGCCAGATTAAGTTGCTCCTCCAGGCTATGCCGGTTCAGCAGATGGGTCAGGCGATCATAGCGGTTGGCAAAATCCAGTTCTCGATGTGCACGTTTCTGAACGGATAGATCAACGTCCACACAGAACATCAGCGGTTCATTCGTGTATTCATTGAGCATCACGTGATGTGAAAAAACCGGTACCAGCTCGCCGCTACTGTGCCGCAACTCTATCTCATCGGCGGGGATTTCATTTCCCTGCTCGATCCAGTCGCGATGGGCCTGGATGACTCTCTCTCGCAATGGCGCCGGGATGATCAGATCTTCCAGGAGGCGCCCCTGGGCTTCTTCCGGGGTGTAGCCATAAAGGCGGGTGCTGGCGTCGTTCCAGTAGATCACACGCCGATTTCGGTCATACCCCTGAACCGCGACCCTCGGCAAACTCTCAAGCAAAGCTCGGAAGCGCTGTTCGCTGACCAGAAACTGGTGACGAAGAAGATCAGGACAAACCGATCCGGCTTCCTCCTCGCGCTCCGCTTCACGTATCGGCAGGAGGCGGGGCTGACGCCTGATCACACTGATCTTTTGCAAGATGCGTCTTAGCATGCGCTCCCTTCCCGCCGTGAATCTCCATGGCAGCAGTGACACGCCACCGTGTTGAGCCGCCTCACGGGTATAGTGAATCACGCGACTCAACGTTGAAACCCCAGTATGGCACATCGCGATCAATGAGCTTCCTGCCGGCCACCTCGGTAACAGGAGGGCCGCTCGGCGCCCCCCTATAAACTCAAAGTGAGAATACCCGGCGACCGTCAGCGCGACAGAGAAGAAGAGGGGGCCAGACGGACGTCGACGCAGAACATGACCGGTTCAGCCGTGTGCTCATCCAACATGACATGATAGGAGTAGACCGGCACGGGCTGTCCGTCCCGGTCTCGAAGTTCCAGCCGAGCGGGCGGGATCGCCCTGCCCTCCTGAAGCCACGCCTCGTGGTCTCGTATTACCTTTTTGCGCATGGCCTCGGGAATGATCAACGACTCGAGCCGACGACCGCGCACCTCCTCGTAGCGGTATCCGTAGAGTCGCTCACTTTCTTCATTCCAGAAGACCACTCGGCGCTGACGGTCATAGCCCTGGACGGCAATGTTCGGCAGACTTTCCAGCATCGCACGGAAACGCCGCTCACCGAGACGTGTTTGGAGATGCGCACTGTCGACAGGGGACACCGAGTCCCGCATGAGGCGCTGCCACTGCCAGGCGGCAAGTCCGATCAGCGCCAGAGCGGCCACCAACAGCCCAGCCCCCAGGAGTCGCGAATCCACCAGCACAGCCGTGACCAGCAGCCCCACGGCGACGAGAGCTATGCCGATGATCAAATAACCGGGCACCAAACGCTTCCGCAGGGCTGGCATGGCGACACGACTCCTGCAATCTTGCTTTATGGATAACGACCGTATGACGCCACCCCCCCAGTGTAACCGGGGGGTGGCGTCATACGGTTTTCAGGCGTTCCGTACGGGGTCAGGCTTACTGACGCACGCCCTCGAAGGTGACATAAAGCTCGAGTTCATGCATCACCTCCGGCAAGCCACTCATGTCGATATTGAAGTCGCTCAGGGTCAACATTGTGCTGCCTTCGAAGCCGGCGCGGTAGCTGCCCCAGGGGTCTTCGCCCTCGCCCACCATCGTCACCGGCATCTCGATCGACTGGGTCTCACCCTTCAGCGTCAGGTCACCGGTCAACACGCCTTCTGCGTCGCCTGTGGGTTCGAAGCCGGTGGAGACGAAGGTGGCGGTCGGATAGTCGCCGGCGCTGAGGTAGTCATCGCTCAGGATATGCCGGTCACGCTCGGCGTGATTGCTGTTCAGGCTGGTGACGTCGACCTCCATCATGAGGCTTGAGGCCTCGAGATTTTCCGGATCGTAGTGGAACTGCCCGGAAAACTCTTCGAAGTTGCCGAGAATGTAGGAGTAGCCGAGGTGGTTGATCTTGAACTGGATGAAGGCGTGCTGACCTTCGATATCCACCTTGTAATCATCCGCCTGGACCTGGCTGATACCCACCAGTGCGGTGGCGGCCAGGGCGGTGGCGAGTGCGGTTTTCTTGAACATGGAGTTCTCCTTTCCAGTTTCCATCAAAGGGTGTCGAACAGGCACGCGGTGCCTGCCGGTTGGCACGCGCTCACTGGCGCCGGGAACGCGCCGGGTTGAGCATGCGGGTCAGGGTGTCCTGTCGATCCAGAACATGGTGCTTGAGGGCAGCCAGCAGGTGGCCAACGGCCAGTACCATGAGGGTCACGGCGGCATACCAGTGTATATCGCCAGCGATGCTCTCCTGGTTGGGCAGACGGCTGATCAGTGCCGGCACCTCGAACCAGTCAAACACGCTGATGCTGCGGCCACGAGCCGTGGAGATCAGATAGCCGCTGAGCATCACCACCAGCAGCAGCACGTAGAGCAGCGTGTGCCCCACACGGGCGGCCAGGCGCTCGAGGCGGCTACCATGGGCTGCGGGGGTAGGGTTCATGAAGCGCCAGATCAGGCGCAGCAGGGTGGCGAAGAACAGCAAAAGTCCGATGGAGCGGTGCCACCAGGGGGCCAGGTTGTACCAGGGATCGAGATACCCCAGGTCGGTCATCCACCAGCCCAGCGCAAAGAGACCCACGATGGTCAGGGCGCTGAGCCAGTGCAGCAGGATACTGACGGTGCCCCAGCCGTAACGGGTATTGCGCCACATGGCGATGTCCTCATGATCTCGATGATGGACAAAGCTTACCCCAGCGCATCATCAGCATCTGCTGAAAAAAGGCGAACCAACCTTTCGTAAAAACCGCTCTCGTAACAAGCGTTAGCTGCCAAGCAGCTCCAGCAGCAGCTTCGCGGTGGGCCCGCTGGAGGCCGGGTTCTGGCCTGTGATCAACAGGCCGTCGCGGATCTGGAAGGGAGCGAAGTCGTCGCGACTGCGCTGGTAATCCGCCCCCTGCTCCTTGAGGGCGTCCTCGAGTAGGTGCGGCACCACATCGCTGAGCCCAACGGCGTCTTCCTCACTGTTGGCAAAGCCGGTCACGCGCCGACCCTTGACCAGCGGATCGCCATCCTCGGTACGCGCCTGCAGCAGCACCGTGGGAGAGTGACAGACTGTCGCCACCGGGCGATCAACGGCCAGGAAGCCCTCGATCAGCCGCTTGGCGTCGGCATCATCGGTGAGATCCCACAGCGGGCCGTGGCCACCCGGGAAGAAGAGCGCATCGAAGTCGTCGACCTGAACATCGGCGAGCTTGTGCGTGGCGGCCAGCTGCGCGTTGGCCTCGGCATCGGCCTCGAAGCGCCGTGTCTCCTCGGTCAACGCCTCATCGGACAGGGAGTTGGGATCCACCGGAGGCTGTCCACCCTTGGGAGACGCCAGGGTGATCTCAGCGCCAGCGTCCTTGAAGACGAAATAGGGAGCAGCGAACTCCTCGAGCCAGAAGCCGGTCGCGTTGCCGGTATCGCCCATGCGGTCGTGGGACGTCAGTACCATCAGAATCTTCATCGTTACCCTCCTCGGGTAAAAGTCTTGCGTGCCCTGTTGAGATGGCGACGTTCGATGAGAGTTCAAGGGGAGACACGACAACGCCCGCCCCACCGATGGCGGGACGGGCGTCGCGCAAGGCCCTCACCGAAGGACTAGAGCTGGGCGTCGAGGCCCCGGGCCAGGTCGGCACGAATATCGTCAATGGCTTCCAGGCCCACCGCCACGCGGATCAACCCTTCGTTGATGCCGGCGATGGCCTTCTGATCATCGGAGAGACGGCCATGGGTGGTGGTGGACGGGTGGGTGATGGTGGTCTTCACATCGCCCAGGTTGCCGGTGATGGAGAGCAGCCGGGTGGCGTCGATCACCGACCAGGCCGCCTCGCGGGCGCCTTTCGCCTCTCCGCCCATGACTTCAAAACCCAGAACCGCGCCGAAGCCCTGCTGCTGGCGAGCGGCGAGCGCATGCTGGGGGTGGCTGGCAAGGCCGCTGTAGTAGACTCGCGCCACCACCGGATGCCCCTCTAGCCACTCGGCCAGACGCTGGGCGTTGTCGCAATGGGCACGCATCCGCAGGCTGAGGGTCTCGAGCCCCTTGGTGAAGATCCAGGCGTTGAAAGGGCTCAGGCAGGGGCCGCAGGTGCGCACCACGCCGAATATCTCCTCCAGCTCCTTGTCACGGCCCACCACGGCACCGCCGACCGCCCTGCCCTGACCGTCCAGATACTTCGTGGCGGAGTGAATCACCAGGTCCGCGCCCAGCGCCAGAGGCCGCTGCAGCGACGGGGTGAGAAAACAGTTGTCGATGGCAAGCCACGCCCCGTGGCGATGGGAAATCTCGGCCAGCGCCGCGATATCCACCACCTCGGAGAGCGGATTCGACGGCGTTTCGGCGAACAGCAGCCGGGTAGCCGGCGTGATCGCCGCCTCCCAGGCAGCGAGGTCGGAGAGCTCGACGTAGCGGGTGGTGATACCGAACTTGCTCAGGTACTTGTCAAATAAGCTGACGGTGGAGCCGAACAGCGAACGCGAGGCAACGATTTCGTCGCCGGCCTGGAGTAGCGCCAGCGCCGTGGCGAGGATCGCCGACATGCCGGAACTGGTGGCCACGCAGCGCTCACCGCCTTCGAGGGCTGCCAACCGACGCTCGAAGGTGCGCACCGTAGGGTTGGTAAAGCGCGAGTAGACGTTGCCCGGCTCCTCGCCGGAGAACTTACGAGCGGCCTCGGCCGCGCTGGCGTAGACGAAGCTCGAGGTCGGGAAGATCGGCTCGGCGTGCTCCTGCTCATGGGTGCGATCGTGGCCGGCGCGGATCGCCAGTGTCTCCAGCGCCCAGTCGTGCTCGGGGGATGAGTGCGGATCCATGGGGGCGTCAGTCATCGATGTCGTCCTGGTTGTGCAGGCCAACCAAGGCGTGGTCGCCGGCGCTCTGCTGCTGCCTGGCGCCGTCACTGCGTGAGGCTTCCAGGTCCGCCAGATAGGCGTCGTCGATGTCGCCGGTGACGTAGTTGCCGTCGAACACCGAGCAGTCGAAGGCCTCGAGCTTGGGGTTGACGTTGCGGCAGGCGGTCTTCAGATCCTCGAGGTTCTGGTAGAAGATGCGATCGGCGCCGATCAGCTCCCCCACCTCGGCCTCGCTGCGACCATGGGCGATGAGTTCGCTGGCCGCCGGCATGTCGATGCCGTAGACGTTGGGATAGCGCACCGGGGGGGCGGCAGACGCGAAGTAGACCTTGCGGGCGCCGGCCTCACGGGCCATCTGGATGATCTGCTTGCAGGTGGTGCCTCGCACGATGGAGTCGTCCACCAGCAGCACGTTCTTGCCCTTGAACTCCACGGCGATGGCGTTGAGCTTCTGGCGCACTGACTTCTTGCGCTGGGTCTGGCCCGGCATAATGAAAGTCCGCCCGATATAGCGGTTCTTCATGAAACCCTCGCGATAGGTCACCCCCAGATGCTGGGCGAGCTCCAACGCCGAGGTGCGTGAGGTGTCCGGGATCGGGATCACCACGTCGATGTCGTGCTCCGGCCATTCGCCCTGGATTCTGTCGCCGAGTTTGCGGCCCATCTCCATGCGGGTGCCATAAACATAGGCGCCGTCGAGGATGGAATCGGGGCGCGCCAGGTAGACGTGCTCGAAGATACAGGAAGCCAGCCGGGGAGCATCGGCACACTGCTGGGTATGGATCTGGCCGTCCATGTCGACGAAGATCGCCTCGCCCGGATCCAGGTCGCGGTGCAGCTCAAAGCCACCCACGTCTAGGGCTACCGACTCGGAGGCAATCATCACCTCCTGACCGTGACCCTCGTCGCGGGTGCCAAACACCACCGGGCGGATACCGTTGGGGTCACGGAAGGCCACCAGACCCACCCCGTTGATGATGGCCACCGCCACGTAGCCACCCTTGCAGCGACGATGCACCCGGCGCACGGCGTCGAAGATGTCGCCAGGCGCCAGATGCAACCCCTGCTTACCCAGTTCGTGGGCAAATACATTGAGCAACACCTCGGAGTCGGAGCTGGTGTTGATGTGGCGCAGGTCCGAGGTGAACAGCTCCTGCTTGAGCTGTTCGGAGTTGGTCAGGTTGCCGTTGTGGGCCAGAGAAATCCCGTAGGGAGAGTTGACGTAGAACGGCTGGGATTCCGCTTCACTGGACGAGCCGGCGGTGGGGTAGCGCACGTGACCGATACCCACGTTGCCCCTCAAACGCGTCATGTGGCGAGTATGAAAGACATCGCGAACCAGCCCGTTGCTTTTGCGCAGCAAGAAGCGGCCCTCGTGCCAGGTCATCATGCCGGCGGCGTCCTGTCCGCGATGCTGAAGCACCGTCAGGGCGTCATAGATGCCCTGGTTCACCGCCTGCTTGGCCATAAGGCCCACGATACCGCACATTCCACCTTACCTCGCTTGCCTGGATGTTGCTTTGAAGAGTCTGGGCGGCACCGGCTGACCGGGACGCCCGAACGTCACCCGTCAGGAGTTGTTACATCGTCGCCGGGCGCCTCGTCGCGCCCGGGAAAAGAAATCTCGCTCAGGGAGCCGGGGGTCTCGGGTATCTGCCCGTCCCAGGCCTCGAACTGGGTGACCGCCCAGTCGCGCAGCTGCTCGAAATGGGGCCTAAGCTGGGCGTCGCGCCAGGCCTCGAGCTGGGCCAGCGGGGTCAGGCCAATAATGATGGTGGCCAGCACCAGGATCGCTGCACCCTTGGCGGCACCGAATGCCGCCCCCGCGATCCGGTTGAACAGGCCCATGCCGACCCACTCCACCGCGGCATGGACCAGGCGAATGACGATGCCGCACAGCAGCACCACGCCAAAGATCACCAGCACGAAAGCCAGCACCAGGCGGCCATCGGGATTGTCGATCACCCCCGCAAGAAAGTCCGCCACGGGCTGAGCCAGCAGCCGGGCGGCCATCAGCGCAATCACCCAGGCTGCGAGGCCCAGGGCCTCGCGGATCAGACCACGCATGAAACCGGTGATCGCCGTGACGGTCAGCAGGGCGATAAAGATCCAGTCCAGCCAGGTCAGTGCCATGCTCAGTTCCTCTCCCGAACCAGTAGGCCCTGCAGGTTGATCCGAGACTTGAGTTCATTCATGGCACGCTCGCCGGCCTCAGAGGAGTCGTAGGGGCCAGCGTAGACCGTAGTCAGGTTGTTGTCGCGAGGCCGGCTGTAGGCCGGAAACCCCTCCTCACGCAATTGCTCGAGCAATCGTTCGGCGTTGCCCGGTTCGCCGAAGCTACCCACCTGCACCGCCCATTCGCCACCGGGGACGGCGGATGCCGGTGCGGAAGAGGACTGGCTGCGTCGCGCACTTTCGGCAAGCCGCTGATCAGCGGCTCGGGCCAGTTCGGCGATAGGATCAGAGACCGGCTCATTGGCCGGCGTCGATTCGGCGGTAGCTTCGGAGCGGCCCGAAGGCTCGGCGACTTCTTCGACGGGCACCTCTTCGTCGAAAACCTGCTCGAGTTGGGGCGTCTCCGTGGGGGCACCCAACTCCTCGAGGCTTGCCGGCGGCTGTGGCTCCGGCACCTCTGTCCGCGGCACTTGGACGGGCTGCTCGATGGTCAGCACCGGCTGAGGCCGTTCGCTGCGGGGCTCAGGTTCACTCAACAGCAGCGGTATAAAGATCACCCCCAGGGCAATCACGATCACCGCGCCGCTGACGCGTTCACGCCATCCGTATTTCATCGGGCTTCCTCGCTGACGCTTGTATCATCCACAGTCTGCCCCGTGGTCGGGTCATGCGCCAACCACTCGAGCACCTCCCCCACGGTCAAGAAGGAACCGCATACAAGCACGCGATCCTCCGGTGCCAGCCGTTCGGCCAGCCAGGCGGCACCCGCGCTGGGCGTGGCGGCGCGGTGGAGCACATCGGCCCCCCGCCCGGCCAGACGTGCGGCCAGGTCATCAGCGCTGCGCGCCCGCCCGCCGGCGAGACTCGCGGTCACCCAGCCGTCCACCACCGGCGTCAGGGCAGCGATCACCCCCTCGGCGTCCTTGTCGCCGAGCATGGCAAGCAGCGCGAAGGTCCGCCCGGCACAGGGGCGCGAGGCAAGACGCCCGGCCAGATAGCCGGCGGCATGGGGATTGTGGCCCACGTCCAGGCACCACTGGCCCAGCCACTGCATGCGCCCAGGCAACTGGACACTGGCCAGGGCCCGTCGACAGGCCGCGGCTTCGAGGTTAACGCCGGCCAAGGCCAGGGCCTGCAGCGCCGTGGCAGCGTTGTCCAGAGGCAGGCCGGGGTCCGGGAGGTCCGCAATAGCGATATCAGGGATATGACCCCAAAAGCGCCAGCCCTCATTCTCCCCTTCACGACCAAAGGCCTCGCCCAAGGCATGGACCTCGGCACCGAGAGCTCCGGCCACCTCCCTCACGCTGGCGGGCAGCGAAATGCTGCCCAGCACCGCAGGACGGTCGGAACGAAGGATACCGGCCTTCTCGCGGCCGATTTGCTCGAGATCGGTGCCGAGGAAGGCGGCGTGGTCCTGGGCCACGGTGGTCACCACCGCCACGTCGGGATCTATGATATTGACCGCATCCAGTCGTCCGCCGAGCCCCACCTCGAGAAACGCGATGTCGGCCGGTCGCCGGGCCATGGCCCACAGCGCCCCTAGGGTAGCCACCTCGAAGTAGGTCAGACTGACCGCTTCTCCGTCCTGGCGTGCGCGCTCCACGGCGGCAAAGCCTGACATCAAGGTGACGTCATCGGCCTCCTCACCGTTCAAACGAAGCCGCTCGTTGTAGCGAACCAGATGCGGGGAGGTGTAGGTAGCAGTGGTGAGTCCATGCGCCCGAGCCAGGGCCTCGAGCATTGCCACGGTGGAGCCCTTTCCGTTGGTGCCAGCGACCGTGACCACTCGACCGGCAATGTGCACGTCAAGCAATCCCATGCGACGGGCAACCTCGGCAACCCGTTCAAGGCCGAGATCGATGCCCACGGGATGGGCGGCTTCCAACCTAGCCAGCCAGGCATCGAGGGTGATGGGCAGCGCCGCGTTGCGCATCGGCTCAGCGACGGCCGTCGTCCTGAACGCCGTCAGTGTCGGGCTTGGGTGTTGCCTCGTCACCACCCGGCGCCTGAGGCAAAACAGTCGCTTCGAGGGCCTGTTCGACCTCGGCTTGCTCAGCAACATCCACCAGGTCCGGCTCGTCGGCAGGCAGCTCAGGGGGCCCCAGAGCAGGCTGATGGGTGAGCTTGCGCAGCATCGCTCCCAGGCGGTCGCGCATTTCGCTGCGCCGCACGATCATGTCGACAACGCCGTGATCAAGCAGAAACTCGCTGCGCTGGAAGCCCTCGGGGAGCTTCTCACGCACCGTCTGTTCGATGACCCTGGGGCCTGCGAAGCCAATCAGCGCGTTGGGCTCAGCCACGTTGAGGTCGCCCAGCATGGCAAGAGACGCCGAAACGCCGCCGAACACCGGGTCGGTGAGCACCGAGATGTAAGGCACGCCGGCCTGCTTCAGCTTTTCCAAGGCGGCGGAGGTCTTGGCCATCTGCATCAGCGAAAAGAGCGCTTCCTGCATGCGCGCTCCGCCGGAGGCGGAGAAGCAGATAAGCGGGATGCCCTCTTCGTGGGCCAGGGTGGCGGCACGGACGAACTTCTCGCCGACCACCGCGCCCATGGAGCCCCCCATGAAGCTGAACTCGAATGCCACCACCACCACCGGCAAGCCATCTAGCCGGCCGCGCATGGCAATCAGGGCGTCTTTCTCTCCGGTCTCCTTTTGGGCCGCCACCAGCCGGTCCTTGTACTTCTTGGAATCGCGGAACTTGAGGCGATCGACGGGCTCAACGTCGACGGCCAATTCCTCTCGGCCATCCTTATCGAGAAACCAGTCGAGACGTTTGCGCGCCGTGAGCCGCAGGTGATGGTCGCACTTGGGACACACATTGTGGTGCTTATCGAGTTCAGGCAGGTAGAGCACCGCCTCGCACTTGGGGCACTTGCGCCAGAGGCCGTCGGGCACGCTGGCCCTGCGGTCCTTGCGCTGAATACGACCCATGGAGGGTACGATTTTGTCTAGCCAGCTCATGTCAGAAAGGGTTCCGTCATGTGGTCGGCGTCCGGCACAAGCCGGGCGCATAGGTCGAATACGGTGGTGAAAGCCTCGCTCAGCGTTGGCTCAGGGCATCCAGGGCCAGGCGCATCTCGCTAAGCACCGCCTTGAGCTCGCCGGGAATAACCTCTGGGCGCTCGGTATTCTCTGCGATGCGGGTGACAAGCGCCGATCCGACGATGACGCCATCGGCCACCTTACCCACTTCGGCGGCCGAGGCGCCGTCTCGAATCCCGAAGCCAACGCAAAGCGGCAGATCGGTCATCTCACGCAGCGGCGCCAGATGGGCAGCCACATCGTCGGCGTCCAGGATGGCAGAGCCCGTCACACCCTTGAGCGACACATAGTAGAGATAGCCCTCACCATGGGCGCATATTGTAGCGGCCCGAGCTCTGGAAGTGGTAGGCGCCACCAAGAAGATTGAAGCCAGGCCGTGGGACTTGAGCAGCGGGCCAACCTCTTCCGCTTCCTCCGGGGGCATATCCACGGTCAACACGCCATCGACGCCGGCCGCAGCGGCCTGCTCGGCGAAGGCGGACAGACCGATACGCTCCATGGGGTTGAGATAGCCCATCAGCACCACCGGCGTGGCAGTATCGGTCTGGCGAAACTCACGCACCATTTCGAACAGGTGGCTGAGGCGCACGCCATGTTTCAGCGCCCTCTCGCAGGCCTTCTGGATCACCGGGCCATCGGCCATGGGATCGGAGAAGGGGACGCCCAGTTCGATCACGTCGGCCCCGGCCTCTACCAGGGCATGCATGAAGCCCACGGTGTGCTGAGGCGCCGGATCGCCAGCGGTGATAAAGGGAATCAGGGCGCGCCGGCCCTGAGCCTTGAGATCGGCGAAGCGTTGGTCAATACGATTCATGGTCTGGGCCGTCATTTAGAATTCGATCCCGTCGATCTTTGCCACGGTCATGATGTCCTTGTCACCACGACCGGAGAGGTTGATCACGATGTTCTGGTCCGGGCGCATGGTCGGGGCCAGCACCTTGGCATAAGCCAGGGCGTGGGCAGTCTCTAGCGCCGGCATGATGCCCTCGACCTGAGTCAGCTCGCGGAAGGCCTCGAGCACCTCCGTGTCATTGGCGGCCACATACTTCACCCTCCCTGCATCCTTCCACATGGCGTGCTCGGGGCCGACGCCCGGATAGTCAAGGCCGGCGGAGATGGAGTGGGTATCCGACACCTGGCCGCCCTCATCGGACATCAGATAGGTGCGGTTGCCGTGCAGCACGCCCCGCGGGGCGCCCGACGCCAGAGGCGCGGCGTGACGGCCGGTCTCGACGCCATCGCCACCCGCCTCGACGCCATACATTGCCACCTCGTCATCCTCGACGAAGGGATAGAAGAGGCCCATGGCATTGGAGCCGCCCCCCACACACGCAATCAGCGCATCGGGGAGCTTGCCGAACTCTTCGAAGGACTGGCGGCGGGCCTCGCGCCCCGCCACCGCGTTGAAGTCGCGTACAATCATCGGATAGGGGTGCGGACCGGCGACGGTGCCAATGATGTAATAGGTGGTGTCGACATTGGTCACCCAGTCGCGCAGCGCCTCGTTCATGGCGTCCTTGAGCGTGCGGGTACCAGACTCTACTGGGATCACGTTAGCGCCCAACAGGCGCATGCGGTAAACGTTGAGCTTCTGCCGCTCCACATCCGCAGCACCCATATAGACGTCGCACTCAAGACCCAGTCGGGCCGCCACGGTGGCAGAGGCTACTCCGTGCTGCCCTGCCCCAGTCTCGGCGATCACCCGCGGCTTTCCCGTCTTCTTGGCTAGCAGCGCCTGACCGACCGTATTATTGACCTTGTGGGCGCCGGTATGATTCAGGTCCTCTCGCTTAAGCCAGATCCGCGCGCCACCGATCTGATTCGACCATCGCTCTGCAAGATAAAGCGGCGAAGGACGACCCACAAAATGGGCCAGGTCGTAGTCGAATTCCGCCTGGAAGGCTGGATCGTCGCGAAGACTCAGGTAGGTCTTGGCGAGATCGTCCAGGGCGAAGCTCAGGGTCTCGGAGACGAACCGGCCGCCGTAGGCACCAAAATGGCCGCGGACATCCGGCAGTCGGGTCAGGTCACTGAACTTGCTCACGAAAGACACCTCACTAGATCGCCAGAAGGCAAGGGGAAAAACAATACCAGCGCGTGATGACAGGCGCCAAACCTTTACTGGGAGAACGGGTCAGCGCAAAAGACGCGCCCCATCTCCTCGACTCACAGCCGCGAAGAAGGCCGCTATATAGTCGGCATCCTTGATGCCGGGCGAGGCTTCCACGCCGCCGGAAACATCCACCGCGAAGGGCGCTACGGTAGAAACGGCCCAGGCCACATTATCGGCATCTAAACCTCCAGCGAGGATAACAGGTTTTGCCAGCCCTGCGGGGATTCGGGACCAGTCGAACGTCTCACCGGTGCCGCCCGGCACGCCGGGGCGATAAGCATCCAGCAACAGCGCCTGAGCGCCCCGGTAAGCCTGGGCGGCGGCATGTAGGTCGAGGTCGTCACGCATACGCAGCGCCTTGATCCAGGGGCGATCGAAGCCCGCGCAGTAGGCCGGCGATTCGTCACCGTGGAACTGCAGCAGATCCAGATGCACGGCGCAGCGCTCGATCAGCGCCGGGTCCTGATCGACAAACAACCCCACCCGAGTGACGAAGGCCGGCACGCGAGCCGCCAAATCGGCCAAGCGTTCCTCATCCACGGCGCGTCGACTGCCGGGCCAGAGCACAAAGCCCAAGGCGTCGGCGCCGGCTGCCACCGCGGCATCAACGTCCTCGGGGCGGGTCAGGCCGCAAAGTTTTACGCGGGTCCGCCGGATCATATCCCCTCTCCTTCAACAGCCACCGGCCGGCCACGACGGAAATCGATAATGGGACAATCGGGCAGTGCACGCTCGCCGGTCCATTCGCCGAGGAAAGCCAGCAGATTGGGCCCCAGCAGCTCCCGGGGCAGGCCCCAGTGGTCATCGTAGAGAGAATCAACGAAGTGCAGGCCACAGGCCGGCGCGGTGACGTTGCCCTGGGTGCGATCCTTGAGCGCCATCAAGTCTGATAGGTAGTCGTCATCGCGTTCACCGCGGCCCACGGCGACCAGGGCGCCGACGATATTGCGAATCATGTGGTGAAGGAAGGCATTCCCCTGCACGTCCACCACCACCAAGGGACCGTGACGGTGCACCTCAATGAAGTGCAGATGGCGCCAAGGAGTCCTGGACTGGCAGCCGGCGGCACGGAAACTGGAAAAGTCGTGCTCCCCGACCAAGGCCTGGGCGGCGCGGTGCATAGCATCAGCGTCCAGCGGGTCGCGACACCAGGTGACATTGGCGCGCTCCAGCACCGGGCGGCTGGGCTGATTGAGCAGGATGTAACGGTAGCGGCGCGCCAAGGCCTTTAAACGAGAGTGGAAGGTCTCAGGCACTTCCTTGACCCAGCGCACGGCGATATCTCGTGGCAGATTGGCATTCACGCCGAACACCCAGGCCTTCTGAGAACGCGGCACGGGCGTGTCGAAGTGGACGACCTGGCGAGTGGCGTGCACACCAGAATCGGTGCGGCCGCTGGCATGAACGCGAATCGGCTGGCTGGCCACCTTGGTCAGGGCCTTCTCGAAAGCGGCCTGCACGGAGGGCGAGTGTTTGAGGAATTGGTAGCCACAGTAGGCGCTGCCGTCATACTCGACTCCCATGGCCAAGCGTCCGGCCAGGGGGGTGTGGTCATCCAGGAGTGTTAAAAGGGTCATGCGGCGGTCAGGCATCCAGTCGTCTGAGCAGCGCCACCGCCTCGTCGCGAATGGCCGGATCGTCGCTGCTCTTCAACTCGTTGAGCAGCTGGCGTGCCCGACCCCCATCGCCTGCCTCGACCCGCCGACGGGCTTCGGCCAGGCTTTCCGGAGCGGCGCTGGAAGAAAAAATATCATTATCCGCCTCCAGAGACGGGAAGGAAACCTCCTCTACCTCCCACTCATGGGGAAGCGCCTCGTCGACGGCGTCATCGTCCCCCGCCTCCGGGCGATCCAGGCTCGCCCCATCGTCGAACCCGGCACCCTTCTCTGCCAACCCGAGATCATCGGAAGAAAAATCGATGCCGGGCTGCATGGGGGTCTCTTCCCTGGGGGCCGGCGAAGGGTTCAGCGTCGGAGGACGATAGTCGATGATCTCTCGGCCGTCCTCCTGGCGCCGGGTGGCTACCTCAGATGCCTCGGGCTTGTCGGGCTCTGGCTTGACCGTCTCTGGCTTGACCGTCTCTGGGTTTACGGGCTCTGGCTTGACCGGCTCTGGCTTGACCGGCTCTGGCTTGACGGGCTTGGGCGTCGGCGCCTCGTCTGGAGGCGTCGAGGGTTCATCCATGGATTCCGGGCGACGATAGGCGGCCGCTTCAGGGCCCTTGTGAGCCGGGTTGGGCACGTGAGGCGCACCTGCGGTGTCCTTGTCACTTTGCCTCTCATCTTCTGAGGCCTGCTCCGGCGAGTCGGACTCCGGGCCAGTCGTATCGTCGAACATTCGCGGAGGAAGCTCCGCGGGCTTGTTGAACACCGCACGCTCTCCAGCGGCAACAGCAGCGACAGAGGCACCGGTTGCGGCAGACGCCAGGCCATAGCGCGTGAGCAGGCGCTCCACCTCGTCGCGCACAGCAGGGTTATCCCCATCGCGCAGCCGGACAGCCTCGCGTTCGGCTTCCTCTCGGCTACCCTGCTCCAGATGAACATTGAGCAATTTGAGTCGCAGATCATCACGCTCAGGCTCGCGGGCAAGATTTGCCTCAAGAAGCTCGCGGGCCTGGTCGTAGCGTCCATAGGCCATAAAGATATCGGCCTCGCTTATCGCTTCGGCCTGGGGCAGAGAGCCCTGTACCGAAGGCGCGGCGGGCACGGTCGGCGCCAAGCTTGCGCTCTCGTGCTGCCCTGGCGCCTGGGCGCCCGGCACGGCAACCCTCACCGTGCCCGCCCCGCCCGCGGTGGGTCCGGAATTTTCTCGACGACGACGGCGCACCGCAACCCAAAGCGCTAATAAAGCAGCAAGGCCAGCACCGCCCAGCATCAGATTGCGGTCGACATCGCCCTGGTAGATAGCGCCCCACCAGGGGCGCTCTCCCGATGATCCCTCCGGGGCAGTCATTCCACCGGCCCCAGGACCATCCATCCCTACGCCGCCGGCGGCGAGCGAGGCTAGCTGCTCACGCAACGCCGCCAGTTCGTCGCGCATCTCGGAAAGATCTTCCTGGAGCTGGTCGCGCTCTCCCTGGACCGCTTCAAGGGTGTCACGACGCTCCAGCCATTGGTTTTCCAGGCGAACAAGGCGCTCGTCGCTGGTCAACTCGCCGTCGCCGTAGAGTTCGGCCAGCAGGTCGGAGTCGGCCATGGCCCGAGAGGAGCCCGTGGTCTCGCCAGCCTCGTCGAGACCATCGCCCATATCGTTATCGTCGGAATTATCGCTGATAGCGCCGCTGGCGTCCTCCTCGTCGCTGCCTTCGGCAGCTTCCGCGGCCACCTGAGCATCGGTGAGCAGGGTGAGGCGCGGTGTTTCGAGGGCTTCCTCGGACTCGGCAAGGGGGGCATCGGCGTCGCCAGGCTCGGATGCTTCCGGCGATTCGGCCGACGTTTCGTCGGCAGGAGACGGAGATACCGCCTGAGGCGAGGCAACCGCCGCTTCGGTCGGCGCCACAGCGACGGAAGCGGGCTGACTAGCCGACGGACTCCCCATCGCTACCCTTGCCGGGGCACCACCGCCGCGATTAGCCCAGGCCCGATTCATCTCCGCAACGATCCGGCCAGCATCATCCCCGGAGCGGGCGGCAATCGCTTCGCGGCTTGGGACCACCAGGTTGAAGCCCGCGCGCATGGCGTTAATATTGCCAGAAGGGAAGGCCTCGGGATTCGCCTCCACCAGAGAGACCATCATCTGGTTCATGCTGATGCCGCTGTCCGGACGCAGGCGCCCCGCGATGGCCCACAGGGTGTCGCCGCTGCGCACCATGGTGGGGTCGCCGCTGCGGGCGGGTGCCGCAGAGGGCCGAGGCGCCGCGACCTGTGCCGGCGCAGCGTCCCGGGGTGATGGCGCCGAGACACTGACAGGCGCAGACGCAAGGGGCCGACTGCCCACCACCAGTGCGGGCATTTGGTCATAGTCCGGTGGGTCGAGCAGCAGGGTCACCTCGCGCAGCTGCTGCCCCCCCGGCCAATCAAACCGCAGCAGCAGGTCCATCCAGGGCTCGCGAACTGGTCTCTCTGTGGTGAGGTCGACCACCAGGCGCCCCTGTCGCTGCTCCACCGTCAATCGGACACTGGCCGCCAGCGGGGTTCGAGGCAGCCCGGCCGCGACGAAGGCGCGCTCATCGGCCACAGAGACGTTAAGCAAACCGGCCTGGATGCCCGCGGCATCGGTCAGCGGCAGAGTGGCACGCAACGGTGCGTTTAGCGTGGAGCGAACGTCTGCATCCCCAATCCCCAGGGCCAGCGCCATAGGGCTCGCGGCGGAAAGCGAAAGCAGCATGGCGAGTGTCAGCTTGCGTTTCATGGAGGTCCCTTGCGTCCGTCGGCTGGGCCGCGCGTCAATCTCGCGGCACCTCTGCCATATCGTAGTGTCGTTATGTTACCTGTGTACCATATTCGCCGTCTCAACGCCCCTGGGCGGGGTCATGCCAGTCGTCATACCTTCAACGTAAGCTATTGATCCAGACCCTGCGAATCAACGGCCCACTCATGCAAAACGGGGCGTCTCCCGAAGGAGACGCCCCGTTATCACTGGCCTCGGGCGATGTTGGCGAGGCCGAGCATGGCGCTTTACTGCTCGCGCAGGATCTTGAGCATCCGCTTGAGCGGCTCGGCGGCGCCCCACAGCAGCTGGTCGCCGACGCTAAAGGCGGAGAGGTATTCGCCGCCCATGGCCAGCTTGCGCAGGCGACCCACCGGAACGGTGAGGGTGCCGGTCGCGGCGGCCGGGGTCAGGTCGCGGATGGTGGCCTCCTTGTCGTTGGGCACCACCTTGACCCAGTCGTTGTGCTTCGCCAGGCGATCCTCGATCTCGTCGAGGGGCACATCCTTCTTCAGCTTGATGGTGAAGGCCTGGCTATGAGAGCGCATGGCGCCAATGCGCACGCAGAGGCCGTCGATGGGAATGGGGTTGTCCTGCAGGCCGAGGATCTTGTTGGTCTCCACGGTGCCCTTCCACTCCTCCTTGCTCTGGCCGTTGTCGCGCTTGACATCGATCCACGGCAGGAGGCTTCCGGCCAACGGGGCGCCGAAATTCTCGGTGGGAAACTCGCCCGATCGCATGGCCGCGGTGACCTGGCGGTCGATGTCGAGGATGGCGCTGGCCGGATCAGCGAGCTCATCGGCCACGCTGTCGCGCAGGGTGCCCATCTGGTTGAGCAGCTCGCGCATATGCTTGGCGCCGGAACCGGAAGCGGCCTGGTAGGTCATGGAAGTCATCCACTCGATCATGTCCGCCTCGAACAGGCCGCCCAGCCCCATCAACATCAAGCTGACGGTGCAGTTGCCGCCGACGAAGGTCTTGGCGCCACTCGCTAGCTGGGCATCGATGACGTGACGGTTGACCGGGTCGAGAACGATGGTGGCCTCGTCTTTCATGCGCAGCGTGCTGGCGGCGTCGATCCAGTAGCCCTTCCAGCCGCCGCTGCGCAGGTCACCGTAGACCTTCTCGGTGTAGTCGCCGCCCTGGCAGGTGACGATGACGTCTAGCGCTTTGAGGGCGTCGAGGTCGAAGGCGTCCTTGAGGGGAGGCACATCCACGCCGACGTCGGGGCCGGCCTGACCGGCCTGGGAGGTGGTAAAGAAGATCGGCTCGATGCCGTTGAAGTCACCGTCCTCTACCATTCGCTGGACCAGCACCGAACCGACCATCCCGCGCCAACCGACGAAACCGACTTTCAACATGTGAAGTCCTCCAATAATCGAATGTGGGACATATTATACAGAAACCGGGCCCGCCTCGCAGGCGGGCCCGGCATGGCCATGCTCAACAACAGATTAGCGCACAGCAGCCGACGGACTCAGAGTGCCTCGAAGGCCGCCAGAACCGCGTCGCCCATCTCCGCAGTAGAGACGGTGCGGGTGCCCACCGAGGCAATATCGGCGGTTCTCAACCCATCGTCCAGCACTTTGCCGACGGCGTCCTCGATGCGATTTGCCAGCGCCGGCTCGTCCAGGGAGTAGCGCAGCATCATGGCGACCGAGAGGATGGTCGCCAGCGGGTTGGCGATACCCAGGCCGGCGATGTCCGGGGCGCTGCCGTGGCAGGGTTCGTACATGCCCTGGCCGCTCTCGTTGAGCGAGGCGGAGGGCAGCATACCGATGGAGCCGGTGAGCATGGCGGCGGCATCCGACAGAATGTCGCCGAACATATTGCCGGTGACCATGACATCGAACTGCTTGGGCGCCCGCACCAGCTGCATGGCGGCGTTATCGACGTACATGTGGGAGAGCTCGACGTCAGGATACTCCGGCGCCAACCGCTCCATCACCTCGCGCCACAGGATGGTGACCTCGAGGACATTGGCCTTGTCCACGGAACAGAGCTTCTTGCCCCGCTTTTGCGCCATCTCGAAGGCAACGCGACCGATGCGCTCGATCTCGCTCTCGGAGTAGACATAGGTATTGAAGCCCACCCGTTCGCCGTTGCGCTCCTCGATGCCGCGGGGCTGGCCGAAGTAGATGCCGCCGGTCAGCTCGCGCACGATCATGATGTCGAGGCCGGCGACCAGCTCCGGCTTGAGGCTGGAGGCATCGGCCAGCTGCGGGTAGGTGATGGCAGGGCGCAGATTACCGAAGAGCCCCAGGTTCTTGCGCAGGCCAAGCAGGCCCTTCTCGGGGCGCTTGGCGAGGTCCTCGAGGGTGTCCCACTTCGGGCCGCCCACGGCACCCAGCAGGATGGCCCGAGCGGCCTTGGCCTTCTCCAGGGTCTCGGTGGGCAGCGGCTCGCCATGCACGTCATAGGCGCTGCCGCCCACCAGGCCCTCTTCCACCTCGACGTCCAGGCCGCGGGCCTGGCAGGCCGCCAGGATACGACTGGCCTCGGCGGTAATTTCGGGGCCGATGCCGTCACCCGGCAATACCAGAATCTTCTGAGTCATTGCTTCGTCCTTGTTCAGGCCCTTGTTTAGGCTGAGTCGCGGAAGAGCCAGGGGCGCGCGACGCGGTGCTTGGCCTCGAAAACGCGGATGGCGTCTTCGTCCTGCAGGGTGATGCCGATATCGTCCAGGCCGTTGAGCAGGCAGTGCTTGCGAAAGTCGTCCACCTCGAACTCGAGGATCTCGCCGGAGGGCGTGGTAACGCGCTGGCTCTCGAGATCCACATCGAGCCGATATCCCTCCCTGGCCTCCGCCTCGGCAAACAGCCGGTCGATGGTCTCCTCGGGAAGGGTGACCAGCAGCAGGCCGTTCTTGAAGGCGTTGTTGTAGAAGATATCGGCGAAGCTCGGCGCGATCACCACCCGGAAGCCGAAGTCCTCCAGTGCCCAGGGGGCGTGCTCGCGGGAACTGCCGCAGCCGAAGTTGCGGCGGGTCAGCAGGACGCTGGCTCCCTGGTAGCGCGGCTGGTTGAGCACGAAGTCGGGGTTGAGAGGACGCGTCGTGCAATCCTGCCCCGGGTAGCCCTCGTCGAGGTAGCGCAGCTCGTCGAACAGGTTGACGCCGAAGCCGGTGCGCTTGATCGACTTCAGAAACTGCTTGGGAATGATCAGGTCGGTATCGACGTTGGCCCGATCGAGCGGAGCGACGAGGCCTTCGGTGCGTTCAAACTTGTTCATGGTTCAGGCCTCCTGACCCTGGGCGTTGTCGTTGGCGGCGCCGTGGTTTCCCACCCCTCTCACGTCCACGAAGTGGCCGGCAATTGCGGCAGCGGCGGCCATGGCAGGGCTCACCAGATGAGTGCGCCCGCCGTAGCCCTGGCGGCCCTCGAAGTTGCGGTTGGAGGTGGAGGCACAGTGCTCGCCGGCGCCGAGCTTGTCGGCATTCATGGCCAGGCACATGGAGCAGCCCGGCTCACGCCACTCGAAGCCCGCCTCGGTGAAGATCCGATCCAGGCCCTCGGCCTCCGCCATGCGCTTCACCAGGCCGGAGCCCGGCACCACCATGGCCAACTTGATGGAGTCCGCCACCTTCTTGCCGCGGGCCACCTTCGCCGCTTCGCGCAGGTCTTCGATGCGCGAGTTCGTGCAGGAGCCGATAAAGACCTTGTCGAGACGGATATCGGTGATCTTCTGCCTCGGGGCGAGCCCCATGTACTCAAGGGCCCGGGTATAGCCGCTGCGAAGAGTGTCGTCGGTCTGCTCGGCGGGATCGGGTACCTCGCCCGAAATGCCGGTGACCATCTCGGGGCTGGTGCCCCAGGAGACCTGCGGCTCGATCTCCGCGGCATCGAGCACCACCACCTTGTCGAACTCGGCACTGTCGTCGGAGACCAGACCACGCCAGTCGGCCACGGCGGCCTGCCACTGTTCACCCGTGGGCGCAAAGGGACGCTCGGCGAGGTAATCGATGGTGGTATCGTCCACAGCGATCAGACCGACCCGGGCGCCGGCCTCGATGGCCATGTTGCACACCGTCATGCGGCCTTCCATGGAGAGGCTCTGGATGGCGCTGCCGGCAAACTCGATGGCGTAGCCGGTGCCACCGGCGGTGCCGATCTTGCCGATGATGGCCAGCACCACATCCTTGGCGGTGACGCCCACCCCGAGCTCACCCTCGACGCGCACCTGCATGTTCTTCATCTTCTGGGCCAGCAGGCACTGGGTGGCGAGCACGTGCTCCACCTCGGAGGTGCCGATGCCGTGGGCCAGGGCCGCGAAGGCACCGTGGGTGGCGGTATGGGAGTCACCACAGACCACGGTCATGCCTGGGAGAGTCGCGCCCTGCTCCGGCCCCACCACGTGGACGATGCCCTGGCGCGGGTCGTTGATCTTGAACTCCTCGATGCCGAACTCGACGCAGTTATCGTCGAGGGTCTGTACCTGAATAAGCGACACCGGATCCTTGATCCCGGCGTTACCCTCGGCGCGCTCCTTGAGCGTAGTGGGCACGTTGTGATCGGGCGTTGCCAGGTTAGCGTCGAGGCGCCACGGCTTGCGGCTCGCCAGTCGCAGACCCTCGAAGGCCTGGGGCGAAGTCACTTCGTGGAGCAGCTGGCGGTCGATGTAGATCAGCGCGGTGCCATCGTCGCGTTCCTTGACGAGGTGCTGTGACCACAGCTTGTCATAGAGTGTCTGGCCTGACATATCGCTCTCCCGGGCCTGTGGCCCATGATTACCTATTTGATTCAGTGCAGTCTCCCGCTCCTGGCTCATAAAATCAATTCATGTTATTTATGGATTGCATTCCTATTAGGAATACTTTAGTGGAGGCGCCATGGATACCCAGAGCCTGCAGGCCTTCCTGGCCGTGGCCGAGAGCGGCAGCTTCTCCCGAGCCGCGGAGCAACTGCACCTGACCCAGCCGGCGGTGAGCAAGCGCATTGCTGTCCTTGAGACCCAGATCGACGCGCGGCTGTTCGATCGCATCGGCCGAGGCATCAGCCTGACCGAAGCAGGACGATTACTGCTGCCTCGAGCGCGGCAGATTCTGGTGATGGTGGACGATAGCCGTCGGGCGCTGGGCAATCTGGAAGGCAGTGTGGGCGGCAGCCTGACACTGGCCACCAGCCATCATATCGGCCTGCACCGATTGCCGCCGCTGCTCAAGGCCTATACCCACGCGCATCCCGAGGTGCGACTGGACCTGCACTTCCTGGACTCCGAGGAGGCGTATCAGGGGGTACTCGACGGCTCTCTGGAGATCGCCGTGGTGACGCTCGCTCCCCACCCCGACCCTCAGCTCGAGGTCGTGCCGGTATGGGTCGACCGCCTTGTCTTCGTCTGCGCCTCGGACCACCCGCTGGCCTCCCGGGGGCAACTGGCCCTGCATGAGCTTTGCGAGTTCGACGCCGTACTGCCCGGCCCGCTGACCTTCACACGGGGCCTGATCGAGGCGCGTTTCGCCGCTGCCGGCCTGCGCCTGCCGGTGGCGCTCTCCACCAACTACCTGGAGACCCTGAAGATGATGACCGCCATAGGCCTGGGCTGGAGCCTGCTGCCGGAGCGCCTGGTGGCGGGCGAGCTTCATGAGCTGACCATCGACCACCCGCCGATCCATCGCCCCCTGGGCTATCTGGCCCATCGCAGCCGCACTCTCTCCAACGCCGCCCGCGCCATGCTGGAACTGCTCGAGGCGGCCCGGGAGCTGCCGGCCAGGGCACCTGAGCGGTAAATTCGTTAGACTGCTCAACGTCTTCGCCAAGAGTTTGCTTTCGTGTCGCCGCCATCCTCCTCGCTGATACCCTCCTCGACGATATCGCCTCGCCAGGCCCTCGCCGGAAGCCTGATCCTGCTCGGGCTGGCCCTGCAGGTGCTGCGCCTGGCCGGCCTGCCGATTGCCTTGCCGGCGGTCAGCTACGCCTTCTGGCTGGCCGTGCTGCTGCTGTGGCCAGACCTCAAGCGCGGTAATCGTCGCCAGGCCGGCATCCTGGCGGGGCTTGGCCTAGTCCTGACAGTGGTCGCAGTCCTGGGCTTCGGTGCAGAGATCGCCTGGCATCGGCTGCTGGACGGCAATAGCTATGTGGTGGCCATGCTGGTGGGGGTCAGCTTCATCGGCCTGATCGGCACCCACCGAGGGCACGCAGCCCCGCCCGGCAGCGCCGTGACCGGCCGGCGCGGCACCGCCGGCACCTGGCTGGGCGTGCACCTGCTCGGCGCCATCCTCAATCTCTCCACGGTGTTCATGGTGGGAGATCGGCTGAAGCGCCACGGTGAGCTGAGCCTGCCGCAGCTGCTGGCCCTAAATCGCGGGCTTTCCAGTGCGGCGCTGTGGTCGCCCTTTTTCGCCTCCATGGGCGTGGTAATGACCCTGGCGCCTGAAATGCGCTTCACGACAATCCTGGTCATTGGCCTGCCGCTGGGGATGCTGGCAGGCACGCTCTCGCTGCTAGACCTGTCACGGCGCTTCGACCTCTCCGACGTTGCCGGCTACTCGCTCTCGCCGAAAAGTCTTCTGATGCCGGTGGGCATGGCGGCCCTGGTGCTGCTTTTCCACTACGGCCTGACGCCGGGACTCTCCATCGTCAGCATCATTACCTTCCTGCTGCCGGCGGTGGCGCTGACGAGCAACCTGCCCCAGGGGCCGCTCTGGGCCCTGCGGCGGGTGCGCAGCCACACGCTGGAGCGGCTGCCCGCCATGCGCGGCGAGATCTCACTGTTCCTTTGCGCCGGCCTGCTGACCCAGGGGCTATCGGCCTTGATCGGCGCCGCCACCGGCAACCAATGGGCGCTGTTCGCCCACTTCGGCGCCCCCCAGGCGGTGGCCAGCTTCCTGGCCATTGTGGCAAGCGCCGTCATCGGGCTGCATCCGATCATCGGCGTCTCGGTACTGGCCTCGATGCTGGAGGTCAGCGGCGATCGTCAGACCCTGTTCGCCTTCGTGGCGCTGACCTCCTGGGCAGTAGGCACCAGCGTCGGCCCGCTCTCCGGCATCAACCTCTCCCTGCAGGGACGCTATGGCATCAGCGGCACCGTCATGATGCGCCAGAACCTAGGCTATGCGGGCGCACTCTCCGCTCTGGTGGTGATCGCCATCGTGGGGCTGGATACTTGGCTCTAGCCCACTACAACGACGCCATCGACGCCCGCTTGAAGTAGCGGTGACCGCACTGATGGCAGGGGTCGATGCGAGTCAGCTCGGGCAGCTCCACCTCGGCGCCGCAGTGAACGCAGGCCATGCGGCCGGGTACCGCCATTTCACCTTCGCAGTAGTCCGCCTGGGCGGCTTCCAGGTCCTCCTCGAAGCGCTCACGCTCCACCACGCTTCGGTCGGCGATGGAGAGAAGCGATTCGCTGACCTTGCGCGACAGCGCCGAGAGATCGATGCCGAGCCATGCTGCCACTCCCTCGCCGCCGGCACTCAGATAGCGACGCATGTCCTTCAGGTCGCGCTCGACCCAGGCGCGCAGCAGCGACAGTTCATCCTTGGTGAACTCCTCAAGTTCTGATTCGAACTCCACGGCGTCATCAAGCTCCTGCTGCAGGTTCTCCCATGTCAGTTCCTGGGCCCCTTCGCGGAGGCGTTCAAGCATGCGCTCGTAGCCGTCGCGCAGGCGGTTGTCCCGATGGGATTGCGGCGATTCGCTCATGTTCTGATCCTTTTACTGCGGTGAGCCGGCGGGGCCGGGCATAGCCGGGCCGGGCCGTGCTGGGGTATCCTTGCTTACCATTTAGACGACTTCCTGCCGGCAGTTCAACGTCTTGTCGCCATACTGGCCCCAGGACATGACGCCGGACAAGCCACGACCGCGCGTTACCACCGGTTGGCGCGCCAACTTGCAAGGTATCCACAGACAGCGATGGACGCACAGTACAAGCCCCAAGAGATCGAACGCGACACCCAGCAGTTCTGGGACAAAAACCAGTGCTTCAAGGCGGTGGAGGATGCCAGCCGCGAGAAGTTCTACTGCCTGTCGATGTTCCCTTATCCCAGCGGCAAGCTGCACATGGGGCATGTGCGCAACTACACCATCGGCGACGTGGTCTCGCGTTACCAGCGCATGCAGGGCAAGAACGTGCTGCAGCCCATGGGCTGGGACGCCTTCGGCATGCCGGCAGAGAACGCCGCGATCCAGAATCGGGTACCGCCGGCCAAGTGGACCTACGACAACATCGACTACATGCGTCAGCAGCTCAAGGCGCTAGGCTTTGCCTACGACTGGAGCCGCGAGTTCGCCACTTGTGATGTGAGCTACTACCGCTGGGAGCAGTGGTTTTTCACCAAACTGGTGGAGAAGGGGCTGGTCTACAAGAAGATGTCTACGGTCAACTGGGATCCGGTGGATCAGACCGTACTCGCCAACGAGCAGGTAATCGACGGCCGTGGCTGGCGCTCTGGTGCGCTGGTGGAGCGCAAGGAAATTCCGCTGTGGTTCCTGCGCATCACCGACTACGCCGAGGAGCTGCTGGCCGATCTGGACACCATCGAGTGGCCGGAGCAGGTAAAGACCATGCAGCGCAACTGGATCGGCAAGTCCCGCGGCGTGGAAATGACGTTCGACATCAAGGACGCCAATGGCGCACCCGGCAAGCCGCTGTCGGTCTACACCACCCGCCCCGACACCCTGATGGGCGTCACCTACATGGCGGTGGCTGCCGGCCACCCGCTGGCCAAGGCGGCCGCCAAAGGCAACGAGGCGCTTGCCGCTTTCTGTGAGGAGTGCACCCGGGGCGGAACCTCCGAAGCCGAGCTGGCCACCCGCGAGAAGAAGGGCATGCCCACCGGCCACCTGGCCGTGAATCCCCTCTCCGGCCGCGAGGTGCCGGTCTACGTCGCCAACTTCGTACTGATGGAGTTCGGTACCGGTGCAGTAATGGCCGTGCCCGGCCACGACCAGCGCGACTGGGAGTTCGCCACCAAATACGGCATTCCCATCGAGGCGGTGATCGCCGACGAGAACGGCCAGACACCAGATCTCTCCGCAGGCGCCCACGACGACTACGGCACCCTGATCCACTCCGGCGAGTTCGATGGCCTGGACTTCGAGGCGGCGTTCGACACCATTGCGGCCAGGCTCAAGAAGCTCGGCCGCGGCGAGGTCAAGACCCACTATCGCCTGCGGGACTGGGGCGTAGCCCGCCAGCGCTACTGGGGCGCGCCGATCCCGGTCAAGTACGGCCCCGAGGGTCAGACGGTGGCGCTCTCGGACGAGGAACTGCCAGTCGCCCTGCCCATGGAAGTCACCGTGGATGCCTCCGGCTCGCCGCTCAAGCGGATGCCGGCGTTCAGCGACCTGGGCGAGGGCTGGATGCGTGAAACCGACACCTTCGACACCTTCATGGAGTCCTCCTGGTACTTCGCGCGCTTCTGCTGCGCCGACAACCAGGAGGCGATGCTCGATGAGCGCGCCGACTACTGGCTGCCAGTGGATCTCTATATCGGCGGCATCGAGCACGCCATCCTGCACCTGCTCTATGCGCGTTTCTTCACCAAGCTGATGCGCGACATGGGCCTGGTCAACGTCGACGAGCCCTTCCAGCGCCTGCTCACCCAGGGCATGGTGATCGCCGAGACCTACTATCGAGAGACCGCGAACGGTGGCAAGCAGTGGTTCAATCCCGCCGACGTCGAGGTCAAGCGCGATGAGAAGGGACGCCCAATCAGCGCCGTGCTGATCGAGGACGGCGCGCCGGTAGTGATGGGCGGCATCGAGAAGATGTCCAAGTCGAAGAACAACGGCGTCGACCCCCAGTCCATGATCGACCGCTTCGGCGCGGACACCGTGCGTTTGTTCATGATGTTCGCCGCCCCGCCGGAGCAGTCACTGGAGTGGTCCGACTCCGGCGTCGAGGGGGCCAGCCGCTTCCTCAAGCGTTTGTGGCGCATGGTGTCTGACCACCTCGAGGCCGAGCGCCTGGCGGGCGGCAAGCCTGGCAGGCTCGACGTCGCGGCGCTGACCGAGACGTTGACTGAGTCCCAGCGCGAGCTGCGCCGCAAGACTCACGAAACGATCGCCAAGGCCAGCGACGACATTGGACGGCGCATCACCTTCAACACCGCCATTGCCGCAGTGATGGAGCTGACCAACGCCATCGCCCGCTTCCCGCAAGCTGGTGACGATGCCTCGGTCCAACACTCGGCCCAGGACCTGGCCGTGGCTCGCGAGGCGGTAGAGGCCTGCGTACTGTTGCTCGCCCCCATCGTGCCCCATGCCTGCCATGCCCTGTGGCACGAACTGGGCCATGACGAGCCGGCCATCGATGCTAGCTGGCCGGCAGTGGACGAGTCGGCGCTGACACGCGACACCATCGAGCTGGTGGTGCAGGTCAACGGCAAGCTGCGCGCCCGCATCGAGGTGGCCGCCAACGCCGACAAGGCCACCGTCGAGGCCTCGGCACTCGCCGCCGAGAACGTGCAACGTCATCTGGAAGGCAAGACAGTACGCAAGGTGATCGTGGTACCCGGCAAGCTGGTCAATATCGTGGTGGGCTGAGCCCCAACCTGTAAAGGGAGTGATCCATGCAGCGACGCACCTTTCTCACCCTGGGCCTGACAGGCATCGCCAGCCTTGCACTCTCCGGCTGCGGCTTTCAGCTGCGCGGATTCGATGAGCCAACCTCAGGGATCGATGAGCTGGCCCTAAGCGGGTCGGACAGCGATCTCTCCCGACTCACTCGTAAGCGGCTCGAGGACAGCGGCACCCGCGTACATGACGGCGCCGTTCGGGTGCTCAACCTGGGCCAGGAGGAAACCCAGCGGCGCAATCTCAGCGTGCTCGACTCCGGCCCGCGGGAGGAGGAAATAACACTGATTGTTCCCTTCTCGGTGCAGCGCCGCCGCGACGGCGCCTATCTGTTCGATCAACAGCAGTTGGAGGTTTCCACACGCTACACGGTGAGTGACGCCAACCTGCTGATTCAGGACGACCTGCGCGAGGAGGCCAGGCAGGAGTTGCGCGAGGCTGCCGTGCGCCGGCTTCTCGACCGGCTGCGCAGCCTGTGAAGGTGCTCTTGTGAAGGTGCTCTTGTGAAGGTGCTCTCTTGAAGGTCTTCCCCGACAAGCTCGCCGATGCCCTGGCGAAGAAGCTGCCACCGGTGGTGATCGTCGCCGGCGAGGAGCCGCTACAGCACATCGAGGCCTGCGACGCCGTGCGGGCCGCGGCCCGCGCCAAGGGCATCGAGGAGCGTGAGATCCTCCACGTGGAGGGCAACTTCGCCTGGGGGCGGCTCCATGAGGCTTCGGCCAGCCTGTCGCTGTTCGCCAGCGCCAAGCTGATCGAGCTGCGTCTGACTGGCAACAGCCTGGGCCAGGAGGGGGGCAAGGCACTCAAGGCCTATGCCGACCAGCTCAAGGGCAACGACAATGTGTTGCTGCTCGCCATGGGCAAGCTGGACTTCCGCCAGCAGAAGAGCGCCTGGTTCCAGGCCCTCGACAAGGCCGGGCTCTTCGTGCCGGTGTGGCCGGTGGACGCCTCGCGACTGGGCTTCTGGCTGCGCGACCGCGCCGAGCGTCACGGCCTGACCATCGACATGGACGCCGCCCGCCTGCTCGGCGAGCGCACCGAGGGCAACCTGCTGGCCGCCGACCAGGAACTGCAGAAGCTCGCCCTGCTGATGCCGCCAAACACCCGCGTCTCCCCCAGAGACGTGGCGGGCGGCGTCGAGGACAGCGCCCGCTATGATGTCTTCACCCTGGTCGATGCCTGTCTCCGGGGGGAACGTGCGCGGGTGTCGCGGATCATGGTCGGCCTTCGCGGCGAGGGCGTGGAACCGCCGATCGTACTCTGGGCCCTGACCCGGGAGCTGCGCACCCTGCTCTCGCTGCACCAGCACATCGATCAGGGCCAGAGCTTCGAGCACGCCTGCAAGGCTCAGAAGCCCTCGATCTTCGAGAAGCGCCGCCCCGCCTATCAACAGGCCATCGGCCGATTGCCGTTGAAACGACTTCATAAGCTACTGCTGTTCGCCCAGCGCCTCGACCTGGCCATCAAGGGCGCTGCCGCGCTGCCGGTGCAGGACGGCCTGCACGACCTGGCCCTGACGCTCGCCGGTGGCCGTGGCCTACTCGCCGAATTGCCCTCTTCCTATCGTATCGGTTAAACACCCCGCCCTTGATTTCCAAGAGCATGAAATTTCGACCCATTTTAACCTATACTGGGTGAGTATCATCGTGACGTCACACCCGATCGCCAGGAAGCGACGCGTGGATTATCAAGAAGACAGACGCCCACTCGAAAAAAAGGAACACCGACATGATGAAGAAGATATACCGTATTCTGAGCCCGCTGATGATTGTCGCCCTGGTTCTGAGCAGTGTCTCCGTGGCCGCCGCCCCGATCGCGCCAGGCAGCGATCTGATCACCACCCAGGCCGCCCTGAACGCGGAGCATGGCCAGGCCGACCGCGAGCGAATCCACGAGATTCTCGCCCGCGATGATGTGCGCGACCAACTGATCGAACAGGGCGTTGACCTGGCCGAGGTCGAGGCCCGCGTAGCGGCACTCTCCGACGCCGAAGCGGCCCAGATGGCCGATCAGCTCGAGCAACTGCCCGCCGGCGCCAGCGTGATCGGCGCCCTGTTCGCCGTCTTCGTGATTCTGCTGGTCACCGACATTCTCGGCCTGACTAACGTCTTCCCCTTCACCCGCTAAGCGGGGAGCCTCATGAGATCACGCCGATTCCGGCACACGTGGAACGCCCGCCCTGCGGGCGTTCTCGCGTTGGTGCTGCTGATGCTCACGCTGGCCGGCTGTGCCAGCACCCCGCGCCTGGCCGAGACCACCGAGGACCGTCTGCCCCGCCAGGCTCTGCTCGACGATGTCCCCTTCCACGCCCAGCGCGACTACCAGTGTGGCCCGGCGTCGCTGGCCATGGTGCTCAACGACGGCGGTGTCGACGTCGAGGTGGAGACCCTGATTCCCCAGGTCTTCCTGCCCAGCCGTAAAGGCAGCGTTCAGCCCGAGATGCTGGCCACCGTGCGCCGCCATGGCCACATCCCCTTCGTGATCGAGGGCCGCCTCGACGCCCTGCTCACCGAGGTAGGCGCCGGGCATCCCGTGGTGGTGATGCAGAACCTCTCGCTGCCCGCCTGGCCCATGTGGCACTACGCGGTAGCTATCGGCTTCGACCTGGATCGCAACGAGCTGATCCTGCACAGCGGCGAGGAGCCGCGTCGGGTCGAGTCCTTTCGCCGCTTCGATGCCACCTGGGCGCGCAGCGACCGCTGGGCGTTTGTTGCCCTGCCCCCCGGTGAGTTGCCTGCCGACGTGAGGCCCCATCGCGCCATGGAGGCGATCAGCGACTTCGAGAGGCTCCAGGGAGCCGCGGCTGCCCTGCCCGCCTGGGACGCCCTGGCCGAGCGCCTCGGGGATAACGGCCTGGCACACTTCGGCCTGGGCAACGCACGCCATGCCACGGGCGACGCCATGGGTGCCATCACTGCCTTCGAGCGAGCCGTGGATGCCCAGCCCGGACTGGCCGTCGCCTGGCTCAACCTGGGCCTGGCCAGGCGCGATCAGAGCGACGCAGTTGGCGCCAGGAGAGCGCTGGAACAGGCCGCCGCACTGCCTGGCCACTGGCAACCCCATGCCCGGCAGGCCCTGGAGACACTGGAGGAGAGATAGCCATGGCCTACGACATCGCACTCAAGCGCATCTATCTACCCATCGAGGCCGAGGATGGAGCACGGGTGCTGGTGGACCGACTATGGCCCAGGGGTAAGCCCCGCGAGGCGCTATCGCTGACAGACTGGTATCGTGACGCCTCCCCAAGCCCTACTCTCCGTCGTCAATACCATCAGCAGGAGATCAGCCACTTCGTGTTCGCCGTCCGCTATCGCGGCGAACTGCGCGACCATCCGGAACACCTGGTGCCGCTGATGCGCCATGCCCGACGCAGACGCCTCACCCTGCTCACCGCTGCGCGAAACATCGAAGAGTCCCACCTTCCTGTCCTGCGCGAGGCGCTGCTCAAGGCGCTTCGCGATGAGGATGCGGCCGACCTCGAGCTCGCCTCGCCGCCCTGCTATGCACATTTGCCAATAAAAACGTGACGCTTTAACGTCGAACCCCGCAGCCTGGAGCCGCGGGGATCAACGCGAAGATATCGCAGCGAGAACGTTTCAGAACACCCGGTTCAACCCATTCTGGGCGGCAACCCGGTAGGCCTCGGCCATGGTAGGATAATTGAAGGTGGTGCTGACGAAGTATTTCAATGTGTTGGCTTCCCCTTTCTGCTGCATGATCGCCTGGCCGATGTGAACGATCTCGGAGGCCTGATCGCCAAAGCAGTGGATACCATAGATCTCCAGGGTATCCTGGTCGAAGAGGATCTTGAGCATGCCCACGGTGTCACCGGTGATCTGGGCCCGGGCGGTGTCCTTAAAGAAGGCCTGAGCCACTTCATAGGGTACCTTGGCCTCGGTGAGTTCGCGCTCGTTGCGACCGAAGGAGCTGATCTCGGGAATCGTGTAGATTCCGGTAGGCACTTCGGTCACGTAGCGGAAATCCTCGCCAAGTATTTCGCTGGAGGCATTGAGGCCCTGGTCATAGGCGGCGCTGGCCAGGCTCGGCCAACCGATCACATCTCCCGCAGCATGAATGTGCGCAATGGCCGTCCGGTAGTGTTCATCTACGGCGAGCTGGCCGCGGTCATTGGCCTCCAGGCCGATGTTCTCGATACCCAACTGATCGGTATTGCCAGTGCGACCGTTGGCCCACAGAAAGGCATCGGCGCGCAGTCGCTTGCCGGACTTCAGGTACACCGTGACCCCCGACTCGTCACCCTCGACGCGATCATACTCCTCGTTGTGACGGATCAGCACGCCGTGCTTTCGCAGGTGATAGGAGAGCGCGTCGCTGATCTCGTCATCCAGAAAGCTGAGGAGGCTATCGCGGTTGTTGATCAGGTCGACCTTGACGCCCAGCCCGGAGAAGATCGAAGCGTATTCACAGCCGATGACTCCCGCCCCGAAAATGAGCAGGGTCCGCGGCGTATGGTTGAGGCTGAGAATGGTGTCGGAGCAGTAGATGCGCGGGTGGCGGAAGTCGATGTCCGCCGGGCGATAAGGCCGGGAACCAGTGGCAATAACGATCTTCTGGGCGACCAGTTCATCCATGCCCTCGTCGCTGTCGCGCACCAGCAGGGTGTGCTCATCCTTGAAGCGGGCCACGCCGCTGAAAAGATCGATGCGGTTGCGGGCATAGAAGTTCGTGCGCATTACCACCTGCTGGTCGATGGTGGCTCGGGAGCGCTCCATGACCTTCGGAAAGGAGAACCAGCGCGGCTCGCCGATATCGCGGAACATGCGGTTGGTGTTGAACTGCATGATCTGCTTGACCTGATGACGCAGGGCCTTGGAGGGAATCGTCCCCCAGTGGGTACAGTTGCCACCCACCAGCGGCTGCTTCTCGACTACCGCCACCCGCTTGCCGTGCTTGGCGGCGTTGATGGCGGCACTCTCCCCGGCCGGCCCGGTACCGATCACCACCACGTCGTAATTATGGACTGCCATTGGCCGTTTGCTCTCCTTGTCTGTCCGCGTTTACCCATCAGCGCCGTGTCGCGTCATAGCCCAGGTCGGCGCCGCTGCTTTCGTCACTGCGACGACGCTGGCTGCCGCGCTTGCGGTTTTCCTCCTCGCACACCTCATCCTTGCCGCCACACACCTCGCAGCCTTCCTTGAGGCCGAGCTGGTTGAGGCCGCCGCAGGAACCGGCGATGGGCTTGCGGCCGAAGATGACGCCGACGGCCATGGCGGCCATGATCAGCATCATGAAGGCAAAGGCAATAATCCAGATGGTCATGTCGTTCTCCTCGCTTAGCGCTCGAGCAGCGGCTCGAGGGCAGATCCGGTATGTGATTCCAGGCCCTGTAGTGTGAGGACCACAAGGCGCACAGGGTGTTCCAGAGTATCATCTGGAGCGGCGGCGAGCAGACTCCGGGCCAGACGGTCGGCCGCCTCGGCGCTTGACGCCACCGCACTCACCGCGAGGATACGGGCCGTGGTCGGTGCATCAACCCCCGCGGGACGAGGCGCCGCGCGGGTCACGAGGGCGGCATCCTGAAGGCGCAGAACCGGCTCCGATGCATCGCCAAGGCCACTACGCGGCAGGCGCACGCGCCAGGGGTGACGTCCGTAAGTCCCGCTGGCACGCTGCACTCCCCCGAGCTCAACCATGGCATGGGCGATACCGAAATCGTCGAACACCCGAAACAGACGATCCACCGACAGGGCCTGTAGATGCTCGCGCAGAATCTCGCCGGTGACGCCTACCGGCAGTTCAGCGAGAAGCGGTAGCCGGGCGGCCTCCAGCAGGACCTCGAAGGCCTGGATCTGACTATCGAGGCTGGCCAGTTCACCCTGGATGGCGGCCTCGACCAGGGCGGGTTCGCCCTCGGCCAGGTCGCCATTCAGCGTGATGTGGTAGCCGGTACCGAGGGCCACGCCCTCCAACTGGTGCCATTCCCCCTGCTGACGACAGCCCGCCACCAGGACCAGCGGCATCAACAGGGCGAACAGAAAGAGGGCTGGCCGCATGGCCAGCCCCGAGTGTCGCCTCGTAGCGAGGGAGATCACCCGCCGAAGTCGTCCAGCATGATGTTCTCGGGTTCAACACCCATATCCAGCAGCAGCTTGATCACCGAGGCGTTCATCATGGGCGGTCCGCACATGTAGTACTCGCAGTCCTCGGGTGCCGGATGGTCCTTGAGGTAGTTCTCGTAGAGGACGTTGTGAATAAAGCCGGTGGGGCCTTCCCAGTTGTCCTCGGGCTGCGGGTCGGAGAGCGCCAGGTGCCATTCGAAGTTCGGGAACTCCTCGGCCAGCTGGTCGTACTCGTCGTTGTAGAAGGTCTCGCGCCAGGAGCGCGCGCCATACCAGAACGTGATCTTGCGATCGGAGTGCAGGCGCTTGAGCTGATCGAAGATATGGCTGCGCATGGGCGCCATGCCGGCACCGCCGCCGATGAAGACCATCTCTGCATCGCTATCCTTGGCGAAGAACTCGCCAAAGGGCCCCATCACGGTGATTTTGTCACCCTTCTTCAGGCTGAAGACGTAGGTAGACATCAAGCCCGGCGGATAGTCGGTGTTGGGCGGCGGCGTGGCGATGCGAATGTTGAACTTGAGCATGCCCACTTCTTCGGGGTAGTTCGCCATGGAATAGGCGCGAATGACTTCCTCGTCATTCTTGTGGGAGATGTCGAAGAGTCCGAACTTCTCCCAATCACCCCGATACTCCTCCTCGATGTCGAAATCCTTGAAGGCGATGTTGTAGGGCGGTGCCACCAGCTGCACGTAGCCGCCGGCACGAAAGTCGACGTTCTCGCCTTCGGGCAGCTTGAGGTTGAGTTCCTTGATGAAGGTGGCGACGTTGGGGTTGTCGATGACCTCGCATTCCCACTGTTTGACGCCGAAGACCTCCTCGGGCACCTCGACCTTCATGTCCTGCTTCACCGGCACCTGACAGGAAAGGCGCCAGCCATCCTTTTTCTCGCGCATGGTGAAGTGGGACTCCTCGGTGGGCAGGATCGCCCCACCGCCCTCTTCCACGCGGCACTTGCACTGGGCGCAGGAGCCGCCGCCGCCGCAGGCGGAGGAGAGGAAGATGCCGTTGGCAGCCAGGGTGTTGAGCAGCTTGCCGCCGGCCTGTGTAGTCATGGTGTGTTCGGGGTCGCCGTTGACCTCGATGGTCACGTCCCCGGTGCTGACGAGCTTGCTGCGGGCGGCCAGGATCACCAGGGTCAGACCGATGACGATCACGGTGAACATGACCACACCGAGCAAGATGACGGATGTTTCAACCATGTCGGTTTCCTATTGCTTCAGGTTGTCGGGTACCCGGCGGCAGGCCACCGGGTAAACACGAACTGACTCAGAGCTGGATGCCAGAGAAGGACATGAAGCCCAGCGACATCAGACCCACGGTGATGAAGGTGATGCCCAGGCCCTGCAGGGAGCCGGGAACGTCACTGTACTTCAGCTTCTCGCGGATGCCTGCCAGGGCCGTGATGGCCAGCGCCCAGCCAACCCCGGAGCCGAAGCCATAGACCACGGACTCACCGAAGTTGTAGTTACGCTCGACCATGAACAGCACGCCACCGAGGATGGCGCAGTTCACGGTGATCAGCGGCAGGAACACACCCAGCGCGTTGTAGAGCACGGGCACATACTTGTCGAGAAACATCTCGAGGATCTGCACCAGCGCGGCGATAACGCCGATGTAGCTGAGCAGGCCCAGGAAGGAGAGATCGATGTTCTCGGCACCGCTGATGCCGGTCCAGGAGAGCGCCCCTTCAGCCAGCAGCAGGCTGAAGACCAAGTTATTGATCGGGACGGAGATGGTCAGCACCACGATGACCGCGATGCCCAGGCCGAAGGCCGCGGAGACCTTCTTGGATACCGCCAGGAAGGTACACATGCCGAGGAAGAATGCCAGGGCCAGGTTCTCGACGAAGACCGAGGCAACAAACAGGCTTAGATAGTGTTCCATGTTACACCGCCTCCTTCGGTTCGGTGTTGTGCTTCATCTTGAACTCGTTCTCCTCGATCTGCTCCGGGTTCACGCTGCGCAGCACCCAGATGATCAAGCCGATGATGAAGAACGCGGACGGCGGTAGCAGCAGCAGGCCGTTGGGCACGTACCAGCCGCCGTTCTGCACGGTCTCCAGCACCGTGAAGCCGAAGACGCTGCCGGAGCCGAACAGCTCGCGGAAGAAGCCGACGATCATCAGGATCAAGCCGTAGCCGATGCCGTTGCCGATGCCGTCGATGAAGGACATCTTCGGGCTGTTCTGCATCGCGAAGCCTTCCGCACGCCCCATGATGATGCAGTTGGTGATGATCAGACCCACAAACACCGAGAGCTGCTTGGACATCTCATAGGCGTAAGCCTTGAGAATCTGATCCACCACGATCACCAGCGAGGCGATGATGGTCATCTGCACGATGATGCGGATAGACGACGGAATATGATTCCGGATCAGCGACACGAACAGGTTCGAAAAGGCACAGACGAAGATAACCGCCAGGGTCATGACCAGCGACACGCTCATGCTGGTCGTTACCGCCAGGGCGGAGCAGATGCCTAGCACCTGCAGCGCGATGGGGTTGTTCTTGAAGATCGGCGCCGTGAGGACGCTTTTCGGAGATGCATCCGCCATGATCAGGCTCCTTCCACTTCGAGTTCGACGTCGGCGTCTTGGGCGTCATCCTGATCGACGCCGCTGCGGAACATGGCCAGGTACTCGCCAAAGCCTTCCGGGCTCAGCCAGAACTGCAGCATGTTGGTGACGCCATTGGCGGTCAGGGTGGCACCGGAGAGGCCATCGACCTCGTGCTCATTGCTACCGCTGCCCTTGACCACACGGATGGCCGGATTCAGATCGCCCTCTTCGTCGAAGATCTGCTTGCCTTCCCACAGGGCCTGCCAGCGCGGATTGTTGACCTCGGCACCCAGGCCGGGAGTCTCGCTGTGCTCGTAGTAGGTAATGCCGACGATGGTGTTCCCGTCACCTTCGACAGCGAGGTAGCCGCGCATCAGGCCCCACAGACCCTGGCCACGAATGGGCAGGATGATCTGGTCGGGGTCGTCGGGGTCACCAACCAGATAGACGGTGACATAGTTCTCGACGCGAGAGAGGCCTGCGATATCGCGATCACCGGAGAGCGTCCGCCCGGTGGCCGGATCACGACGAGCCTCGAAGTGATCGAAAGTGTCCGGGTCGAACTGATCGGTGTACTCACCGGTACGCGCATCGACCACCCGCGCTGTGATCTCGCGGAAGGCCGCTTCCACGTCCATGCCGCTCTCGTAGAGGTTGGCGACGCGCAGGACGTTGGTCTTGCGGTCGAGTTCCTGGTTGAGCTGCTGCATGGGACGCAGTGCCACCGCGGCGGTGGAGACGATAACCGAACACACGATACAAAGTGCGAACGCCACCCCCAGGATCTTCTTGATGGAGTTGTTGCTCTGTGCCATCAGGCAGTCTCCTCGGCCGGCACACCGGTGCGCTGCATGCGGCGCTTGATGTTGGCCTGTACGAACATGTGGTCGATCAGCGGGGCGAACAGGTTGGCAAACAGGATCGCCAGCATGATGCCCTCGGGGAACGCGGGGTTAACGACACGAATCAGCACGGTCATGAGGCCGATCAGCGCGCCGAATAGCAGGCGACCCTGATTGGTCATGGCGGCCGACACCGGATCGGTGGCCATGAACACCATGCCGAAGGCGAAGCCGCCAACGACCAGGTGCCAGTACCAGGGCATGGCGAACATCGGGTTGCTGTCAGAGCCGATCAGGTTGAACAGCGCGCTGGTAGCCACCATGCCGAGAAACACCCCGAGCATTATTCGCCACGAGGCGATACGGGTCCAGAGCAGCACCACTGCACCGATCAGGATCGCCAGAGTAGAGGTCTCACCCACCGAGCCGGGAACGAAGCCGAGGAAGGCATCCCACCAGCTGAAAGTGCTGGCCAGGGAAGCCATGCCGTCCTGGAAGGCGATGGAGAGCGCGGTCGCGCCGGAGTAGCCATCGGCCGCCACCCACACCGCGTCGCCAGAGATCTGCGCCGGATAGGCGAAGTAGAGGAAGGCTCGACCGGTCAGCGCCGGGTTGAGGAAATTCTTGCCGGTACCGCCGAAAATCTCCTTACCAATCACTATGCCAAAGGTGATGCCGAGTGCCACCTGCCACAGCGGGATGGTGGCGGGCAGGATCAACGCGTATAGCACGGAAGTGACGAAGAAGCCTTCGTTGACCTCGTGGCCGCGCTTGACCGCGAACAGCACTTCCCAGAAACCACCAACGGCGAAAGTCACCAGGTAGATCGGCAGGAAGTAGGTCGCGCCGAGCACGAAATTGGCCCACAGGCTGCCGGGATCATGCCCTCCCGCCAGGACCATCATGATCGCCTCGCGCCAGCCGCCCATGGAGGCGTAGCCGGCATCAATGGCGGTGTTGGCCTGCCAACCAGCATTCCACATGCCAAAGAGCATCGCCGGGAAGGTACACATCCACACGGTGATCATGATGCGTTTGAGATCAACGCCATCACGCACGTGTGCGGTGGTCTTGGCCACATTGGGGGGAGCGTAGAAGATAGTATCCACCGCCTCAAAAAGCGGATAGAACTTCTCGTACTTGCCCCCCTTGTGGAAGTGAGGCTCGAGATTATCGAGTGTCTGTCGAATTGGCATGATCAGGCCTCTTTCTCGATCAGGGTGAGATTATCACGCAGGATGGGGCCATATTCGTATTTGCCAGGGCACGCATACGTGCACAGGGCCAGGTCCTCTTCATCCAGCTCCAGACATCCAAGCTGCATGGCAGTCTCGATGTCACCTACGATCAACGAACGCAGCAGCTGCGTGGGGAGGATATCCAACGGCATTACGGTCTCGTAGGCGCCAACAGGCACCATGGCGCGCTCGGAGCCGTTGGTAGACGTCGTTGGCGCATAGTCCTTGAGACCGGTGATTCTTGACAGGTAGATACCCATCACCGAATGACGATCCTTGCCCGGCGACAACCACCCCATGAAGAGACGCTTATTGCCCTCCTCGAGGAGGCTGAACTGCTGATGAAAGCGGCCCAGATAGCGCAGACTGCCCTCACAAGCGGAGCCGGAAAAGACCGAACCGGAGATCACGCGAGTGCCTTCCGGGTCGACCACTTCGCCGGCCAACAGTTCCTCGGTGCTAGCGCCAATGCGAGTGCGAAGTAATCGCGGTTTCTCGGCGCGCGGCCCGCCCACTGCCACCACCCGGCTCATCGCAAGCTTGCCCTCGGCGAATAGTTTGCCGAAGGCGATGACGTCCTGGTAGCCGATGTGCCAGACGCGCTTGCGCAGATTCACCGGCGAGAGGAAGTGGATGTGGGTACCAACGAGGCCGGCCGGGTGCGGGCCGCCGAACTCCTCGACCTGTACGCCCTTCACGTCACCGCCGGGAAGGCGGGCGTTAGCGCCGGCACACAGGTAAACCTTGCCCTCAGTCAAACGCGCTAGCACTTTCAGGCCATCTTCGAAGGCCTGGGGCTCCTCATTAATGATCACTGCGGGATCGGGGCATAGCGGATGGGTATCCACGGCAGTGACAAAGATATCCGTCGGGGTGCCATCGATGTCCGGCGTGCGCGAATAAGGACGAGTACGCAGTGCGGTCCAGAGGCCTGAATCGACCAGCTGGTCAACCACTACCTGACGCTCCAGGCCCTCAAGCTTGTCACGCCCATGAGCCTTGAATTCAACGGCTTCCTCGGTCTCATCGACCTTGATCACAACAGAGAGCAGGCGACGCTTTTCGCCGCGATTAATGGCTACCACCTCGCCAGCGGCCGGCGCAGTGAAGCGCACGCCATCGATCTTCTTGTCGGTAAAGAGCAGTTGGCCCAACTTTACCTTGTCTCCCTCCTTGACTTCCATGGTCGGCTTCATGCCGACGTAGTCGGTTCCAAGGACCGCCACGTGACGCACCGGCCGCGCATCCTCGATGCGCTGCTCAGGCGCCCCCGTGATGGGGAGATCCAGGCCTTTCTTGACTTCGATCATAGTCTCGCCCAGTTGATGGATCGGATAGATGGAGGAACCGGCCCGAGCCTGGCTCGAACCACCCCGAAAAATCTCGTACATTATAAAGACAAGGCAAGTAAATGACCACCTGAGCGAAGGTCGCAACTCATGGCATGGGGCAGGGCAAAAATGCCGCAGCAACATGCCATGAACCGCGCACCCGAGACGAAGCAACCATTAACGTAAGAGCCCTGCGGGCCGAGCCTGCAGGGCTACTTGTCTATCATCCGTGGGTCCAGGTCATTGCGTCTTGACACTGGGCCAGGAGCCTCAGGCGCTGGCGCGCGGTAGCTTTAGGAAGTGCACGTTGGACATGTGCTGAAGAATCCGCACGACCTGGCAGCTATAGCCGAATTCGTTGTCGTACCAAACGTACAGCACCACGTTCTTACCGTTAGCGATGGTCGCCTTGGCATCAACGATGCCGGCGTGACGATTGCCGACGAAATCGGTGGAAACCACTTCAGGGGAGTCGACGTAATCGATCTGCTTCTGGAACGGCGAATCCAGGGACATGTGGCGCAGAAAGTCGTTGAGGGCATCGGCGTCGGTGTTCTTCTCCAGGCGCAGGTTGAGTATCGCCATGGAAACGTTCGGGGTCGGTACGCGGATGGCGTTGCCGGTAAGCTTGCCGGCGAACTCCGGCAGTGCCTTGGCTACCGCCTTGGCGGCGCCGGTCTCGGTAAGCACCATGTTGAGCGGCGCACTTCGGCCTCGGCGATCACCCTTGTGGTAATTGTCGATCAAATTCTGGTCGTTGGTGTAGCTGTGCACCGTCTCCACATGGCCATGCTCGACGCCGAACTCGTCGTTGAGCACCTTGAGCACCGGTACAATGGCGTTGGTGGTGCAAGACGCCGCCGAGATGATGCGATCATCGCTGCTCAGGGCATCGTGGTTGATGCCGAAGACGATATTCTTGATGTCGCCCTTGCCTGGTGCTGTGAGCAGCGCCTTGGCCACCCCCTTGCACGCCAGGTGCTGGCCGAGGCCAGCCTCATCACGCCAGATGCCGGTGTTATCCACCACCACGGCGTTATCGATGTCGTAGTCGGTGTAGTCGATCTCCGCAGGCGAATCTGCATAGATCACCTGGATGACGTTGCCGTTGGCGGTGATAGTGCGGGCTTCCACGTCGACACTGATAGTGCCGTTGAAGGGCCCGTGGACGGAGTCGCGGCGCAGCAGGCTGGCGCGCTTCTCCAGATCCTTGGCGATGTCGCCACGACCGCGCACCACGATGGCACGCAGGCGGAGCAGGTTGCCGCCTCCGGCCTTCTCGACCAGCACCCGCGCCAGAATGCGGCCGATACGCCCGAAGCCGTAGAGCACCACGTCCTTGGACTCGCCGTTGCCGCCGCTGGCATCGTACTTGTCGACGATTTCGGCCAATTCCTGGCGAAGGAAGGCCATGGCGTCGCCGCCGCCCTGATTTTTGAAGGCCACACCCAGCTTCCCGACATCAACGTGGGCCGGGGCCAAGTTGAGCTCGCCCATGGCCTGAACCAGCGGGAAGGTGTCCTGCACAGAGAGCTCGGTCCCCTCGACCTTCCGCACGTAGCGATGGTCTTTCAGGATACGAATAACGCTGCGGTTAAAGAGCGACCGCCCGTAGAGGGTGGTGACCACGTTGTTATGACGGTAAAGCCTACCGATCATCGGGATCATCTGCTCGGCAAGCGCCTGGTTGTCGTGCCATTCCTGGAAGACGACATCGGTGGGTTGCTGACTCACGTGCGGCCTCGCTGGTGGTAATAAAAGATATGCCTATTATCCGGAGCCCGCCCCCCGGGTCAATCGAAGGATAGTCGCAGCCGCTGTAGCGGCATTACACAAAGACGTCGACAAAAGACCAACCGGCCGGCCAGCCGTCTGGATCTGCTATCATGCGCGTTTCGGAAGATAGCCGACCGACGTGACTATGCCCAATTTCTCGCCGCTGGATCCGCCACGCCCCGAAGGCGTGCGCGACACCCTCTACTGGCAGGCCCCTCAGGGGAGCGCCGCCGCTCTGGCGTTGGCCCGCCTGTCCGAGGATGCTCCGCTGCTGGTGATCACTGCCGACACCGCCCAGGCGCTGCGTCTGGAAAGTGAGCTCGCCTTCTACAGCCGGGTGCCAGTGCTGCCCTTCCCGGACTGGGAAACCCTGCCCTACGACAGCTTCTCCCCCCACCAGGACATCGTCTCGGCGCGATTACGCACCCTGCGACGTTTGCAGGACGGTGAGCATGGCATCGTCCTGGTGCCAATCAACACCCTGATGCAGCGCCTTCCGCCGGTTGAGTATATCGCCGGACGGGTACTCACCCTGGAGGTGGGCCAGCGGCTCGATCGCGAACGCTTCCGGGAAGCGCTATCCCGGGCCGGCTACCGGGCGGTGGAGACCGTCTTCGAACCCGGTGAGTATGCCCTGCGCGGCGCCATTATCGATCTCTTCCCCATGGGCACGGATGCGCCGCTGCGCATCGACCTGTTCGATGACGAGATCGACACTTTGCGCCGCTTCGACCCGGACACCCAGCGCAGCCAGGAAAAGGTCGAGCGCGTCGATTTGCTGCCGGCCCACGAATATTCGCTCTCACGCAGCGCCATCGCCTGCTTCCGCGAGGGCTTCGAGACGCTGTTTGACGTCGACCCGCGCCAGTGCCCGCTCTACGTGGATGCCCTCAAGGGCATTCCCTCGCCGGGTCTGGAGCAGTACCTGCCTTTGTTCTTCGAAGAGACCGCGACGCTCTTCGAGCACCTCGCCGAAGGCACCCGAGTCGCTCTGCTGCCCGACGTGCATGGCGCTGCCGAGCACCACTGGGCGGCCATCGAGAGCCGTTTCGAGAACCTCGGCGTCGACCCCGCTCGACCGCTGCTGCCCCCCCACCGCGCCTTCGTGCCGGTCGCCGAGGTATTCGGCGCCATCAAGCGCCACTCACGGGTGGAACTGACCGAGGACACCGAGCATCGCCATGCTCTCACCCCGGCCAGCCTGTCGCCGCCAGAGGTAGGCATCAACGCCCGCGGCAAGGAACCCCTGGCGGCGCTGACCCGCTTTCTGGAACAGCATTCAAAAACTCGGGTGCTGCTTGTGGCCGAGTCCCGCGGTCGCCGCGAGGCTTTGGAAGAGGTCCTGGCGCCCCTGCGCCTAAGCCTGCCCCACGTGGCGGATTTCGCCGACTTCCTCGCCACTGATAGTGCCATGGCGATTACCGAGGGTGAGCTCGAAGCCGGCCTGTGGCTTACCGAACCCGATCTGGCGGTGATCAGCGAATCGGAACTTTACGGCGACGTGGTGCGTCAGACCCGCCGCCGTGAAAAGGCGACCGACGCCGACGAGTTAGCCATTCGCCACCTCTCGGAGCTGCGACCTGGCTCTCCCGTGGTCCACCAGACTCACGGCGTGGGCCGCTACAAGGGACTCGAGACCCTGGAAGCCGGCGGCCAGGCTGCAGAATTCGTGACCCTGGAATATGCCGAGGGCGCTCGTCTCTATGTGCCGGTGGAAAGCCTGCACCTGATCTCCCGCTATGCAGGCGCGGACGATGAGCTCGCCCCGCTGCATCGTCTCGGCTCCGACCACTGGGAGAAGGCTCGAAAAAAGGCCGCAGAGAAGATCCGCGACACCGCCGCCGAACTTCTCGATATCTATGCCCGTCGCGAGGCCCGGGAAGGCTTTGCCTACGCGCCCCCCGATGCCGAGTACGCCCGTTTCGCCGCGGGCTTCCCGTTCGAGGAGACCCCGGACCAGCGCGCCGCCATCCATGCAGTGATCGACGACATGACCGCGCCGCGGCCCATGGATCGGGTGGTATGCGGCGACGTGGGCTTCGGCAAGACCGAGGTCGCCATGCGCGCCGCCTTCCTGGCCGTGCACTCCGGGCGCCAGGTGGTGGTCCTGGTGCCCACCACCCTGCTCGCCCGCCAGCACTTCGAGAACTTCCGCGACCGTTTCGCCGATACCGCGGTACACATCGACCTGGTGTCCCGCTTCACGGCAGGCAAGGGCCAGGCGGCCGCCATGAACCGGATCGAGGAGGGGCGCGCGGATATCGTCATCGGTACCCACAAACTTCTTTCGAAGACGATGAAGCTGCCGAAAATGGGCCTGCTCGTCATTGACGAAGAGCACCGCTTCGGCGTGGCCCAGAAGGAGCGCCTTAAGCACCTGCGCGCCGAAGTGGACATTCTCACCATGACGGCCACGCCGATCCCGCGCACCCTCAACCTGGCGATGAGTGGCATCCGTGACCTCTCCATCATCGCCACCCCCCCGGCGAGGCGCCTGTCGGTCAAGACCTTCGTGCAACGTCGCGAGGAACCCATCATCAAGGAGGCGATCCTGCGAGAGATCCTGCGCGGCGGTCAGGTCTACTTCCTTCACAACGAGGTCAAGACCATCGAGACCGCGGCAGAGAAGGTACGCGAACTGGTGCCAGATGCACGCGTCGGGGTAGCCCACGGCCAACTGCCGGAACGGGCACTGGAGCGCATCATGTCGGACTTCTACCACAAGCGCTTCAACGTACTGGTTTGCTCTACCATCATCGAGACCGGCATCGACGTGCCCAGCGCCAACACCATCCTGATCGAGCGCGCCGACAAGTTTGGCCTGGCTCAGCTGCACCAGCTACGTGGACGGGTCGGGCGCAGCCACCACCAGGCCTATGCCTACCTGCTGACGCCACCGCCCAGGGCCATGACGAAGGACGCCATCAAGCGCCTGGACGCCATCGCCGGAGCCGATGCATTGGGAGCCGGCTTCACCTTGGCCAGCCACGACATGGAAATTCGTGGTGCCGGAGAGCTACTTGGTGAAGAGCAGAGCGGCCAGATGGAGGCGATCGGCTACGGTCTCTACATGCAGATGCTCGACCGCGCCGTGGCGGCGATTCGCGCAGGCAAGACGCCCAACATCGAGGCACCGCTGGATGAGGGCGTTGAGGTGAGCCTCAGTCTTCCGGCCCTGATCCCCGACGATTACCTGCATGATGTCCAGCAGCGCCTGGTCATGTACAAGCGCATCTCAAGCGCCAACGACGAAGCGGCGCTCAAGGAGTTGCAGGTGGAGATGATCGACCGCTTCGGACTGCTACCGTCGCCGGTCAAGACCTTGCTGCGCCAGACCAAGCTGCGTCTGCGCGCCGAGCGCCTGGGCATCGTCAAGCTTGAGGCGGGATCCGAACGCGGCCGGGTCATCTTTGGCGGCGACACCCGAGTCGATCCGCTGACACTGGTGGAGCTTATTCAGCGCGAGCCTTCGCGCTACCGGCTCGACGGTGCCGACACCCTGCGCTTCGAGGCGACCATGGACAACGCGGAAGCCCGCTTTCAGGCCGTAGAACTGCTGCTCGAGACGCTCAACCGCAAGGCTGAAGCCGCATAAGTCGCCCCTTCGGAATCTGCCCCCGCGGGCTCGCAAGGACTAGCGAACCCCCGCGGCTCAGGGCACTCTATAGTCTCGGGCAGGCAATTCATCGCCGCCGATAGCTGATGGCGCCAGGCAAGGATGGCCGGGCACCCGAAACGATGGTCGACGTTGGCCCTCAGGTCGATGCCCCACACGAGAAGAATGACGTTGATGAACATCACGACACTGACAAGGCACACCGCCCGTTGCGCCATTACCCTGGGCCTGACCGCCCTCATTGCCACCGGCGCCCAGGCCGAAGAGCAGGACAGGCAGCGAGGCCACTTCTCGCTGCCCGAGTCCGGCAATGTGATCGGCAAGAACATCACGGTCACCGTCCAGGAGGGCGACACCCTGATCGATCTGGGCCGCACTCACAACGTGGGTTATGAAGCCATCCGCATGGCCAACCCCGACGTCAGCATCTGGGCACCCTTCGAGGGTACCGAGGTCGTGATCCCTGACCAGCATATTCTGCCAGACACGCCGCGCGAGGGCATCGTCATCAACCTCTCGGAAATGCGGCTCTATTACTACTCTGCCCCCGGGGTCGTGGAGACCTACCCCATCAGCGTGGGCCGTGACGGCTTTGCCACCCCGGTAGGCGTGACTCGCACCACCGTGAAGGTAAAGGACCCGGCCTGGTCGCCGCCGAGTTCCATGCGTCGGGAAGCCGCCGCCCGAGGCGAGCCGGTCCCCTCGGTGGTGCCACCCGGCCCAGACAACCCGCTGGGCCGCCACGCCATCCTGCTCGGTATCCCCAGCTACCTGATCCACGGCACCAACCGTCCCGACGGCGTGGGTATGCGAGTCAGCCGCGGCTGCATCCGCATGTTTCCGGAAGACATCGAGTCACTCTATGAGCGTGTGCCCAGCGGCACCCAGGTCAACATCATCGACCAACCCTTCAAGGCTGGCTGGGCCTCGGATGGCACCCTCTATGCGCAGTCCTTCCCACCCCTGGAAGAGAACGAAGGCAGCTTCGAACCGCTGCTCAATGCCATCGAGACAGTGGCCAGAGCCTTCGGCGACGAGAAGCCTCCGGTGGACTATGCCAGACTGCGCGACCTGGTCGAGCAGCCCGATGGCATGATTGTTTCGCTGCTGCACACCGCCAGTGAAGCCCCTACCCCTACCGAACCATCACCGGAGGTGGAGAGCCTGTTCGGCGGCGAGCTGGAGCTCAGCACGCGGTAAGCGCCAAGCCGAGGCATAAAAACAGGAAAGCCCCGCTTTAGCGGGGCTTTCCTGTCTTGCAGAACCATCGCTGCCGGAAGGCAGCGCCGGCACTCCGGCAGAATTACTTCTGCATGGAGCGCTGGAACATGCGGTTCATTTCGTCGCGGTTCTGCTCGGACATCTGCATTGCCGCACGAGCGTCGCGCTGTGCCTGATTCGCGGTGTTCTGAGCCTGGGTGGCGATGCTGCGAGCTTCTGCAGCGTCAGCCTGTGCTGACTCAGCGGTCATGCGAACGTCTTCCAGCGCGCCAGTAGAGGCACAACCGGCCAGAATGGCCAGCGAGGCTGCTGCGGCGGTCAGCTTCAGAGTAGTCTTCAGAGTCATGGTGTTCTCCTTGAGTCTTCCTTGGGTACTGCGTTGGTAATTGCCTGACAGTCAGGCTTACTGCATGAGGACACTATCTTTCAGCGACTTGTGCGGCTTGGCACAGGAGTCAAACGCTGTTTTATAATAGACAAACGCGCTTGTCCATCGCTTTGATCTTCCCTTGCGTAAGTAACAGCCTAGCGGATCACGACGCGGGTGCCAATCCCGATCAGCGAGGCGAGCCGCTCGATCTGCTCATCGGTCACCGCCACGCATCCCTGGGTCCAGTGAAACTGCTGATGGACCTCGGGATCACCCTTGCCGACCCCATGGATGCCAATGAAGCCACCCAGAATGGTCTGCTGGGGCGGATATCCCTGGCGCCGATAGTAGTCGTAGTAGTCATCGTAGTCCTGCTGGGTGAAAACACCCTCCTCCAATGCCATCCGCGCATGGGTCGGCGTCGGGTAATCCAGCCCGATAAAGATGTGCCAGTCGCTCTCATGATTGAAGCGATTGACCCGAAACTCGCCCAGGGGCGTCACGTTGCTGCCGCGCAGCCGCGCCGGTTTGGCGCCGCCTCGGCCAAGCGAGATCGGGGCAAAATGGTCCAACTGACGGTTGCCGCGATAAAGAGTAAGCGTCGCCTCGCGGTCGTCCACAAGCACCCATACCTCGTTGTCATGGCGAGGCACATGGGCTCGGGACAACAGCGTGTCGATCAGGGTCGCTGACGCTTGCTGGGTGCCGAGCAGTGCCAGGGGGGCGCCAAGAGCCATCAGGGTAAAGCGGCGGCGAGAAACGGGGGTCATCGGGATACCACTCGACATGAGGCCATTAGAATGCTCGTCATCGTTTATAGCGCACCCTCCCCCCTTTTGTCAGGTAACAACTCTACTAGACGTCAGCGCTGACCCGGGGCATGGCTGCCAGTGGCGCCGGCATCTAGGCTGTGATGAACGGCAGGCTACTCCGCCTTACGCGTCCGCACAAGGAATCCCGCATGACCCGGTCGAATCATCCCGTTCTACCCGCCGCCTTCGCCAACGACCCGACCTTCGCCACCTGGGCCAAAGGTTACGGCGTGATCTGTCACGAGCCGTTAACGGTGGAGCGCATTGCCGGGCTGCTCGACCGTCACGCCCAGGACCCGACGCAGCAACGGGCCTGGCTCGAGCGTCTGATTGCCGCCGACCGCCTCAGCTGCATGGGTATGTGGCTGGTTGCCCACATGACCTATGCCCGGCGTGTGCGCCTGGACGGCGAGCCGCTGGCCCCAGAGGACTTCAAGTCCAACCCCGAGGGGCATACTGGCGGCGCCCTCAACATGGTGCCGGCCTACGTGGGGTATCTCGCCGCCAACGCCATGAGCGAACAGACCCGCAGCTGGCTGATGGGCCAGGGGCACTGTGTGGCGGCCATCGACGCACTGAACGTGATGGTGGACAACATGGGGCCCGCCCACACGGAGCGCTACGCCCTGGATGACGCCGGCCTGACGAGGCTGGTCAACGACTTCTACCGCTGCGCTGTAGACCCCGACGGCTTTCCCATTTCACCGCTGGGCAGTCACATCAATGCCCATACTGCCGGCGGCACTGGAGAAGGCGGTTATCTTGGCTTCGCCGGGCTGCAGTATGTGCACATGCCGCTGCCCAACCAGCACCTGGTGGCCTTTCTCAGCGACGGCGCGTTCGAGGAGCAGCGCGGCAGCGACTGGGCCTCGCGCTGGTGGCGCGCCGAGGACTCGGGCCCGGTGGTGCCGGTGATGATCGCCAACGGTCGACGCATCGACCAGCGCACCACCATGAGCCAGTCCGGCGGCACAAAATGGTTCGAGGACCATCTGGTGCTCAACGGCTTCACACCGCTGACCATCGACGGCCGCGACCCCGCCGCCTTCATCTGGGCGATCCTGACCGCCGAGGCGGAGTTGGCCAACCAGGCCGAGCAGGTCCTCGCCGGACGTGGCCGCTACCCGCTGCGCCTGCCCTATGTGATCGCCGAAACGGTCAAGGGCTTCGGCTTCCCCGGGGCAGGCACCAATGCCGCCCACAACCTGCCGCTGGGCGGCAACCCCTCAGCAGATGCCGTCACCCGCACTGCCTTCAACGAAGGCACACGAGCGCTACACGTGCCCGAAGAGGAACTGCGCGCCGCCATCACTGCGCTCAACAATCATGCCGCGAGCGGCCGCACCCGCGAGCGCGACCATCCCCTGGCGGACCCGAACCCTGACCTGCCCATCCTTCCCGAGCTGCCCGGCTGGCGTCTGGGTGAGGCCGTCTCGCCCATGGCCGCCATCGACGAGGCTTTCGTGGCGCTGGTGGACGCCAACCCCAACCTACGGGTGCGGGTCGGCAACCCCGACGAGATGCGATCGAACCGCCTCAACCACACCCTGGATCGCCTGCAGCATCGGGTGACCGAACCCGAGGAGGGCGTGGCAGAGGCGCTGGACGGGGCAGTGATTACCGCGCTCAACGAGGAAGCGGTGATCAGCGCGGCGTTAGCCAACAAGCACGGGCTGAACCTGGTGGCCAGCTACGAGGCTTTTGCCGTCAAGATGCTCGGGGCCATGCGCCAGGACATCATTTTCGCCCGCCACTGTCGCGAGGCAAACCGACCCCCCGGCTGGATCTCGCTGCCCGTGCTGGTCAGCTCCCACACCTGGGAGAACGGCAAGAACGAGCAGTCCCACCAGGACCCGACACTTTGCGAAGCGTGGCTGGGCGAGATGGACGATATGGCACCGACGCTGTTCCCGGTCGATGCCCCCAGCGCCGTCGCCGCCCTGCTCGCGCTCTATGTCAGCCGCGGACGTATCGCGGTGATGGTGGTACCCAAGAATCCGGTTCCGGTGACCCTAAACGCAGAACAGGCCACACGGCTCGCCGAGGATGGTCTGCTCTGCCTGCGCCATGACGAGTCACCGCAACTACAGCTGTTTGCTGTGGGTGCCTACCAGCTCCTGGAGATGGAGCAGGCACGCGCGCGTTTGACCCGCGCCGGTGTTGCGACGAGCCTCTTTATCATCCAGGCGCCGGGCCAGCTGCGTGAGGCTCGTGACGAGGGCGAAGCCGCAGCGGTCCTCAGCCAGTGCCGACTCAGCACCCTGGTACCGGAGGTGTCCGCCCGCGTGTTTCTCTCGCACTGCCGCCCGGAGCCGCTATCGGGTGTTCTGCGCCCGCTAGATACCGGGGTGCATTCGCGTTTTCTGGGCTACCGCAACCGCGGCGGCACCCTGGATACCTTTGCCATGCTGTTTGCCAACCGTGCCACCTGGGCCCATGTGCTGGAGGCGGCGAGCGAAGTGGCCGGCCTTGACCTCGACGCCCTGCTCAGCACAGCGGAGCGAGACGCCCTGGCCGGCGAAGGCGACCCGGAGGTGCTGCGCTACCCCTGATGCTATGCGCAGCGATCGCAGCCGCCAACGGTCGCACGCGCGCCTCACTCGATGGCCAGGCCTCAGCCGGACAGGCCCATGCTTCTCAGATAGTCGTCGTAGCTGCCGCTGAAGTCGGTGATCCCCGTCTCGCTCATGTCGAGGATACGAGTGGCCAGAGAGCCGACAAACTCGCGGTCGTGGCTGACGAAGATCAGGGTGCCTGGGTAGTGTTCGAGGGCCAGGTTGAGCGCCTCGATGGACTCCATGTCCAGGTGGTTGGTGGGCTCGTCCATCAGCAGCACGTTGGGCCGGGTCAGGATCAGTTTGCCGAACAGCATGCGCCCCTGCTCGCCACCGGAAATCACCTTGACCGACTTGCCGATGTCATCGCTGGAGAAAAGCATCCGACCCAGGGCGCCGCGGACCACCTGCTCACCGCCGGTGGTCCACTGGGCCATCCACTCGAACAGGGTCGCGTCATTGGCGAAGTCGTCGGCGTGATCCTGGGCGTAAATGCCCAGGTCGGCGCTGTCGGTCCACTTCACACTGCCAGCGAGCGGCGGAAGCTCACCGGCCAGGGTGCGCAGCAGCGTGGTCTTGCCGATGCCGTTGGGGCCGATGATGGCGATGCGCTCGCCGGCCTCAACGGTCATGCCGAAGCGCTCGAGCAGCGGCGCCTCGCCGGGGTAGCCCTGGGTCAGCCCTTCCACGTTGACGGCGTTGCGATGGATCTTGCGCGCCTGGTCAAAGCGGATGAAGGGGCTGACTCGACTCGAGGGCTTGATCTCCTCGAGCTTGATCTTGTCGATCTGGCGCGCCCGGGAGGTGGCCTGCTTGGCCTTGGAGGCATTGGCCGAGAAGCGGCTCACGAAGGCCTGCAGATCAGCGATCTGCGCCTTCTTCTTGGCGTTGTCGGCGTGCTGGCGCTCGCGGGCCGCGGTGGCCGCGGTCATGTAGTCGTCGTAGTTGCCCGGGAAGAGGCGAATCTCGCCGTAGTCCAGGTCCGCCATGTGGGTGCAGACGCTGTTGAGGAAGTGGCGGTCGTGGGAAATGATGATCATGGTGCTGTTGAGCGCCGTGAGCATCCCCTCCAGCCAGCGGATCGTGTTGATATCCAGGTGGTTGGTGGGCTCGTCGAGGAGCAGCACGTCGGGGTCGGAGAACAGCGCCTGGGCCAGCAGAACGCGCAGTTTCCAGCCCGGGGCCACTTCGCTCATGGGGCCGGTGTGCTGCTCGAGAGGAATGCCGAGCCCCAGCAGGAGTTCGCCAGCCCGGGCTTCGGCGGTATAGCCGTCGAGTTCTGCGAAGCGCACCTCCAGGTCGGCCACGGCCATACCGTCCGCCTCACTCATCTCGGGCAGCGAATAGATACGTTCGCGTTCGGCAGCCACCTGGGAAAGCTCGGCATTGCCCATGATCACGGTGTCGATAACCCGCTCCTGTTCATAAGCGAACTGGTCCTGGCGCAGCTTGCCGAGCCGGGCGCCGGAATCGACCATCACCTGGCCACCGGAGGGCTCCAGGTCGCCGCCAAGGATCTTCATGAAGGTAGACTTGCCGCAGCCGTTGGCGCCGATCAGACCATAGCGGTGGCCGTTGCCGAACTTGATGGAGACGTTCTCGAACAGGGGCTTGGCCCCGAACTGCATGGTGATGTTGGCGGTGGAGATCAAGGATAGGGCCCGGTTGATGCATGAAAGGGTCGCGATTGTACCGGTTATGGCCGCGCGTGACGCCGTGGGAAGGCCGCTCAGTCGTGACGCTCGACGTTGAAGATGCTCTGCAGCTTGTGCTTCTTGCCGTAGAGATGCACCGTAGTGGCGTCGAAGGGAAAGCGATCCAGATAGGGGCTGTTGCTGTTGAAGCGCGGCTTGTGAGCGTTGATCATGGCGGCCGCCAGACGTTCCCGGTTGGCGCTTCCGCAAAGCCCCACCGCGTACCATATCTCCTCGTCGGGCGGCGGGAAGGCATACCAACTGTCCCGGTGTTCGTCGTGTTGCAGGCCGAAGCGGGTGCTGCGGTGCTCGCCCACATAGAGCAGTTCCTGGACATCCATCTCCCCGGTCTCTGGGTCCTTCGCTGCGCGAAAAACGCAGTAGATGCCGGACTCATCCGGCACCTCCTTGAGCGTCTCATCGGTCCAGTAGCCTAGCATCTTGGGGGACAGCATCTGTTCGCTCATGGTGATCTCCTCAATAGTCCTCAAGCCGCTGCATATCGCGGGCGATACGCCGCACTTCGGCCTCGTGGCCAACCGCCAGGGCCTCGAAGAAGCCCCGCTCGTCATCTCCCCCGGCCAATTCGGCCCGGTGTGAATAAAGGTCCTGGAGAGTCCGCTGAGCCGTGAGGGCGGTGGACAGCACGCTCTGAACGGTCTCGCAGTCGATGCAGTCTGGCAGACGCTCGAGTACCGGCGGGTGGGGGAAGTCGATGGGATCATCGAACCAGGTCTCCAGCACCTTGCGGTGGTCGCTGCCATCCTCCAGATAGCCGATAAGGTCGTTTTCCTGCTTGCGCTCGTGCTCCGCCAGATACTCCAGCGCCATGCGGACCCGCTCGCCCACATCGTCGCCGGCAAGATGGGTGTACTGCTCGGCGAGCCGCCGATGGTAGCCGGCCGCCCAGTGGACCAGATCCTTCACTTGTTGGAATCGCATGGCGCATCCTCCTCTTTGTTGTCGTCATCGCGGCCACTTTTCGGCTGCAACTCGCCCTATCTTTATCCTAGCCAAGGGCGGAGCGAAGCGCTTGACGTGTATCAACGAGAGCCGATGAAGGCGGGTCCAATGGCGGCTAGCGGAGCAAGGAGGCGTCCACGGGAACGAAGTCGTTAGCCACACGCACCAGGGAGTCCGCGGTAAGAGGCGCCACCCCGACAACCGTCACCCTGACCCCGAAGCGTTCGCGCAGGCGGGTCACAAGCAGATCGAAGTCGCCGTCGCCGGAGACCAGCACCACGTGATCGGCGAGGGGGCCCGCCTCGATGGCGTCCAGGGTGATCCCGACGTCCCAGTCGCCCTTGGCGGAGCCATCGCTGCGCTGGATGAAGGGCTTGAGCTTCACGGTGAAGCCAATGCCGCGCAGGATGGCCTGAAACTGTTGCTGGCGAGGGTCGCCGCGCTCCACCGCGTAGGCGTTGGCCATGACCACCTCTCGGCCCGCCGCAAACCGCGCCCAGAAGGCGTGGTAGTCAAAGTGCCGCCCAAAGGCATCCCGGGTGGTGTAATAGACGTTCTGGACATCGACGAAGATGGCGACACGCTCCATGGTGCTGGCCTCAGCCGGGAAGTTGGCCATCAGCGTGACACAGACGATGCCTCGCCGTCGCGACGGGGTTCGAAGGGCACCCGCATCAGCAGCGAGTAGAGTACCGGTACCACGCAGAGGGTGATCAGTGCCGCGGCCAGTAGACCGAAGATGATGGCGATGGCCATGGGCGCCCACAGCAGCCCACCGCCCAGCCACAGCGGCAGCAGGCCGCCGCTGGTGGTCAGTGTCGACATCAGCACCGGACGCAAGCGCCGGCGCCCCGCCTCGAGGATCGCCTCCTGAGGCGAGCCATTCTCACGCTCCAGGTCAATGCGGTCGATCAGCACAATGGCGTTGTTGATCACGATGCCGGCCAGCGCCACTACGCCCAGAAAGGTCATGATGCCGAAGTGGGAACCGGTGATCGTCAGCCCGAAGATTACCCCGATCAACGACAGCGGGATGGTAGTGAGGATGATCAGCGGCCGGCGCAGAGAATTGAACTGCACCACCAGCAGCAGCAGGATCACCAGGGCGCCAATGGGCAGCTTCTGGGCGATAGAGGCAGTGGCGACGCCCGAGGACTCCACCTCGCCGCCGAATTCGAAGAAGACGCCATCAGGCCAGCTCGCCTGCTGCGCCTCGAGCCACGGGCGCAGCTCGCCGGCCACTTCGGCGGCGGTAATGCCCGGCGCAAGCTCCGCCTCCACGGCAATGGTGCGGAAGCGGTCGCGGCGTAGGATTCGCGCCGGCCCCCAGTCCAGTTCCACCTCGGCCACCTGGGCCAGCGGCACCCCTACCCCGCCGCCGACAGGCATCACGGTGACGCCCTCCAGATCGTCGGGGGTGCGCGCCTCGCCGCGCTCGTTGCGCAGCTGGATAGGCACCAGGGTATCGCCGTCGCGGAAGATGCCCACGGTCATGCCAGAGAGCGCCGTCTGCAGGCTCAGCGCCACGTCGCGCTCGGTAACGCCGGCGCGCAGCGCCCTGGCCGGGTCGACGTCGATACGCAGGCGCTTGATCCACTCGCCCCAGTCGTCACGCACATTGCGGGCACCCGGCACCTCGACCACTCGCTGACGCACCTCCTCAGCGATGCGTTTGAGCGTCGCCTCATCGTCTCCGGAGAGGCGCACAGAGAGCGGCACGGTGACCGGCGGGCCGAAGCTCGTCGCCTTGACGCTGGCCTGCAGGTCGGGGAACCGCTCGGACAGCCAGCCACCCAGGCGTTCGATCACGTCATCCACCGCCTCCCAGCGGTTGGCCTGGAGCAGCAGGAAGGCATACTCGGGGCTGGGCGGCTCGGGGGCATGGTTGATGATGTAGCGATCCCCACCAAAGCCAATGAAGCTACCCCAGCGGTCGACGCCGTCCCGCGCCCAGTTGCCTTGGGCGTCACGCTCGGTGGCAAGTGTATCGTTCAGGAAGGCCTCTATCTCCTCTACTACCGCCCGAGTGCGCTCGATGGGCGCCGAGAAGGGCAGGCGCAGCTCCACGGTGACGAGGGTGCGCTCCGCCTGGGGGAAGAAGATCTTGGGCAGGGGCCCGTAGCCCAGCCAGGCCAGTGCCATCAGGCCCCCTACCGCCGCAATCGTCAGGGCGCGATGGCGAAGCAGGGCGATCAGCAGGCGGCCATAGCCCGCGTAGATACGCTCGGCCAGGCGCGCCGTCAGACCGGGACGCGATTCGTCTTCGCCCGTCCTGTCGTCGTCTCTCTTCTCCTTGACCCGGATAAAGGCCACGCAGAGCAGCGGAATCATGGTCAACGACAGCAGCCAGGAGGAGAGCAGCGTGATGGTTACCACCTGGAACAGCGAGCGGGTGTACTCGCCCACGTCGGAGACCGCCAGAAACTGCGGCAGGAACGCCGCCGAGGTGGTCAGCGAAGCAGTGAGTAGCGGAAAGCGCAGCTGCTTCGCGGAGTCGAGCGCCGCCTGGCGTATCGTCTTGCCTTCCCGGGCCGAAACCTGGATGGACTCCACCATGACGATGGCGTTGTCCACCAGCATGCCCAGCGCAATGATCAGCGCACCCAGCGAGACCTGATCCAGACCAATCTCGAACAGCCCCATGAAGGCCAGGCAAGCGAGGATCGCCGAGGGCACCAGGCTTGCTACGATTAGCCCTGTACGCAGCCCCAGAAAAAGCAGCATCACCAGGCAAACCAGCGCCACCGACTGCAGCAGGTTGACCAGAAACTCGTTGATGCGCTCCTCGACCCGGTCGGGCTGATCGGCCAGCACCTCGAACGCAATGCCCACCGGCAGTTCTCGCTCGAGCCGGGCGATGGCTTTCTCGACCTGCACGCCCAGGTCCAGGATATTGCCCCCCTCGCGCATGGCGATGGCAATGGCCAGCCCCTGGACGCCGCTGGCGTGATAGCGGGTCATGGGCGGGTCGGCATAGCCTTGGCGCACCTCCATCAGCGAGCCCAGCGGCACCAGGGCGCCGTCGGGCAGCGGCATCAAGGCCCGTCGGATATCATCGATTTGGGTGAAATTTCCTGAGGGTTCCAGCACCAGACGCTCGTCGCCGGTACGGATCGCCCCGCCGGGGAGCACGATATTGCGCGCCGCCAGCAGCTGGGCCAGCCCCTGGGGCGAGACGCCAAGTTCGGCCAGGCGCGCCTCGCTGTACTCCAGAAAAATGCGCTCCTCGGCGAAGCCATGGATATTGACCTTGGCCACATCATCGAGCATGAGCAGGCGATCGCGAACGTCGTCGGCAACCCCCTTCAGCTCCGACTGCTCATAGCCCTCGCCGGTCAGCGAGAGCATGATGCCGAAAACATCGCCAAATTCGTCGTTGATGATCGGCGCCATGGCTTCGTCAGGGAGCCGCCGACGGCTGTCATCAATCTTGCGTCGCAGTTTGTTCCAGCCAGCCTGGACGTCGGTCACCTCCGGACGCAGCTCCACGCGAATAATCGAGACGCCGGCCCGGGAAGTGCTCTCCACGTGGTCGAGTTCGGGCATCTCCATGATGGCGGTCTCCAACGGGTCGGTGACCAGCTGTTCGACCCGCTCCGGGGTGGCGCCAGGCAAATAGGTGACCACCTGGGCCACCCGCACGGTAACCGCGGGATCCTCGGCCCGGGAGATGGAGAGGTAGCTGATCACCGCGCCCAGCAGCACGACCAGAAGGCCGGCGATGGTGACGCGGTTGTAGCGCAGCGCGCCCTCGGTGAGGGTCACGGCAAGGCCTCCCCACCCTCTCGGTGGTCGTCCAGCAGCCGCACGCGCATATCGTCATGCAGCCGACTCATGCCGGCGACGATCAGGTGCTCACCGGGCGCGAGACCGGCCACTACCTTCAGGCGCTCTCCGTGACGCCCGCCCAGGGTCAGGGTTCGGCGCCGCACCGTCGCCTCGCGACCGTTTTTAACTTTATTTCCGCCCGACTCGTCGAGGTCATCGGGCTCGGCGACGAAGGCATAGTGGCCGTCGATATCCTGCTGCACCGCGACCATGGGCACCCAGAGCCCGCTCCCGGGGCCGCCCAGGGGCAGCGTGATCTCCGCCGCCATGCCGGGGCGCAGCCGCGTCTGCTCGGCGTCGGTCAGCCCCTGCAACGCCACGCGCAGCGGCCAGGTGGCCTGACGCGGATCCACCGGCAGGCCGATCTCGGTGACCTCACCGGCCAGAGTAAGATCGGCGAGAGGCAGGCGCACCCGCACCCGCGCGCCGGCCACCAGCTCTCCCAGAAGGTCCTCGGAGAGGGCGGCGCGCACCTCCAGATCATCGCCGCAGGCCAGCACCATTACCGGCAGGCCCGCGGCGACGTTCTCACCGGCTTCCACCAGTCGGCTGGCCACCCGGCAGTCACCGGGGGCTTCGAGACGGCTGAAGCTCAGCTGCCTTTCGGCCAGGGCCAAGGTGTCAAGGGCACTGTCGCGCTGGGCACGGGCCGCCTCGACCTGAGCCCGAGCGGCATCCAGATCGCGGGCCGGGGCACTGCCGGCCTCATAGAGACGCCGCGCGCGCTGCCACTGGGCCTCGGCGTTGGCCGCCGCCGCCTCGGCGCCGGCCAGAGTCGAGCGGGCGCGATCGCGCTGCAGGCGCAGGTCGGTGGCCTCGAGGCTGGCCAGGCGCTGGCCGGCCTCGACGGTGTCACCCACGGAGACCTCATGAGACGCGAGCTGTCCCCCTACCCGAAAGCTGAGGCGTCGGTTGGCGGCGGCCTCCAGGCGACCCGGCAACTCCCGCGCATCCTCCACCCCGCTGGCCTCCACGGCGAGCGTACGCACCGGGCGCAGGGGGGCCTCCTCCACCGGCTCGTCGGCACAGCCGGTCACCACTAGCAGCGCCACCAGCAACGCCGCCAGCCGGGCTTCACGATTGATCATCGCCCCTCTCCTCTGCGTTCCATCGTCGCGGCACTCATGAGCAGCCGATCCCGGGCGAAGGCCTCCATGGGGCCCGGCGTCATGCCCAGGGCCCGCTGCAGGTGCACCAGCGCCTGCAGTGCCAACCAGCGCGCCTCGGCGGCGGCGAGCCCTGCCTGGCGAGCGCTGGTTCGGGCATCAATCAGCGCCACCTGGGGCAGCGCCCCCTCGCGCCAGGCCACCTCGGCGAGTTTCAGCGCCTCTTGCGCATGACCCTGGGCCTCCTCACGCAGCGTGATACGACGCCAGGCGGCCACCAGTTCGACGCTGGCCGCACGCAGGCGGGCCTCCAGCCCGAGGCGCGCCTCGGCGTCCTCCAGCGCCACCTGCTCCAGGCGCGCCGCGGCCCGGTCACGCTCGATGCTGCGCCGTCCGCCGGCATAGAGAGGCAGCCGTGCCGAGACGCCAATGCTCCACTGGTCGCCGCCGGTCTCGGGCAGCGACAGGCCCGCTCTTTCCAGCGCCCCGACACCGAGCTGTACCACCGGACTGGGCGATTCCCAGGGCGCCCGGGCCCCCTCACCGCCACGGTAGAGCTCGCCGGTATAGCGGGCCTCGAGCCCCACTTCGGGCAGCCAAAAGGCCCGACGACGCGAGGTAAGCTCCCGCTGGACGGCGTGGCGCAACTCTCCCAGCGCCTCAAGCTCAGCCGCGTCGCGCAGGGCCGCAGTGACCAGCCGCTCCTGCCAAGCGGCCAGGCTTTCGGGAGAGTCGAGCACCTCACTGAAGCGGGCATCGCCCCCTAGCCACTCGAGGCTCTCCAGGTCTGGTTCGGCCGGCGCCAGCGACGCGGCAGGAGTCCGGCCGAGGCGACGATTGACGGCGATTTTCAGCCGCTCGCGGTCCGCCACCACCTGCTCCTGGCGCTCACGGGCCTGGGCCAGCTCCGCCTCGAAGCGCGCCACCTCACCGCGCCCCACCGCCCCCGCGGCTTCGCCGCGCACCGCCTGGTCGCGCTGAGCCCTGGCCAGTTCTAGGTCGGCCTCTAGCACCGCGCGGCTAGCCTCAAGCCTTAGCAGATCAAGAAACTCTCGAGAGACGTCGAGTGCCAGATCCAGGCTCTCCACCTCCAGTTCGGCGCGTCGAGCGCGGTCGAGGCTGTCGGCAATCTCGATCGCGGCCAGGGCCGGCTCCGAGAACAGCAGCTGTTCAAGCACTGCTCCGCCGCTGGCCAGGCGCTCCGGCTGCTGTCCCAGGGCCGCGCGGGCTCGAGTCTCGTCGATCAACCGCCCGGTTGCCTCCAAATAGAGGTTAGGGCGATAGCGCGAGGCCGCCAGTTCCCGGCCGAAGGCCTCCACGTCGACTTCTTGGCGCGCGGCGGCCAAGCCCAGATTGTCGGCAAGCGCCAGGGCCACCGCCTGACCCAGGCTCAGCGTGCTGGCGGTGGGAGAAGCGGCCTCGCCCAGCAAGCGCGAGCGGCTAAGCAGGGCAAAACTCGGCGACCAGTCGAGCCTGGCGGCCGTTTCAAGATTGAGCCAGGAACGTGACAGCTCGGGGCGTGAGTCGATAGCCTCGGGGGCTCTCCCAGCGGCGATATCATCCAGGCGCAGCGCCACTCGGCGCAGCCAGGCCTCGACATCCAGGGCCCCGGGTGAGGAAAACAGGGCGCCACGCTCCACCTGGCGGGCGTCGGTGAGTGCTACGCTGGGCACGCCGGCATCGGTCAGTCTGGCGAAAAGCCCGCGCTGGGCGGCCGCGTCGAACTCGGGCAGAGCCAATATCAGAGCAGCATCGGCGTCCTGCAAGATGGCATTGCCAGGCTCGGCGTAGACGTCGACGGCCAGAGGGATCAGCGCGATGCCGCGGCCGCGGGCCTGATCGGCCAAAGCCTCAGCGGCGGCGTCGACCGCCCAGGCAGAGCCGATCAGCAGCACCCGGGAGGCACCATCGAGAGGCTCGAGGCCGAAGGGATCTGTGGCGGTGAGAAACGTACGCGTTTCCAGGACATCCAGCCCAGGAAGGCGGGTGCCGGCACCGGGCATGGCCGGCATGACCACAAGCGTGGGCCGTCCAGCGGAGAGTCGCTCGAGTTCCTGTTGCAGGAAGGGCAGATCAGCTTTGCCGCCAGGCAATAGCCGGGGGTCAAGGGTGGCGTCGGCCGCCTGAGCAGCAGCAGGCACCAGCAGCAGGATCAGCAGCGGCGCATGAAGAAGGGCAATGAACAGACGCTTCCATGCGGTAACGTTCATGTCGGTCTGCCCCCTATGAAACTTGCCAGGCGCCCTACCACTCCTGGCTGGTTTCACGCAGGGCAGCGAGCTCGGCCTTGGCCTCGGCGAGGCACCAGCGCACCTCGTCTCCTAGCGCCGCTCCACTGCCCACGGCGATCAGCCCGGATGCGGCCCCGGAACGACGGCGGGCCACGCCGTCGCTTGAGTGCAGCGCCTCAAGCCTACCGATCAGCCAGCTCAGCCAGCTGTCGGGCTGGGCGACCAGCTCCCGCAAGCGATGAAGCTCGGCGATGCCGGCGCCATCAGCGCCCAGCAGCTCACGCCACTCATGGCGCTCGAGCCGAGCGTGCTCGGTGACCTCGCGCAGCAGCGACTGCAGCGCCAACTCGAGAAATGCCAGGGCGCCCTCCTCAACCGCCATGCGCCGCGTTTCCGCGTGCTCGTCGTTACCGCCGGGCATATCGAGCAACAGCTCTGCCTGATAGAGCAGCTGATTGGTGCGAGATCTTGGGGTCACTTGCGCTTATCCTCCACCTGCCAGCGGTTGCCGTCGAAAGTGGCTTTCCAGCCGGTGGCCTTGCCCTCCTCATCGGTCATCACGAACTGTTCCTTGGCCTTGCGCGAAAAGCGGATCTGGGCCGGGCGACCGTCCGGATCCTCGCTGGGCGCGTCGAGCAGGTAGCGGTGCTTCTCGGGGAGCTCCTCGGCGTGGGCCTTGATCTCCTTGACCAGGGGCGGTCGGGTCTCGCGGTTCTTGGGGAACTTGCTGGCCGCCAGAAACAGGCCGCTGGCCCCATCGCGCAACACGTAGTGGTCATCGACCTTCTGGCACTCGAGTTCCGGCATGTCGATGGGATCCATCTTGGGCGGCGCCACCTCGCCGCTGCGCAACAGCTTGCGGGTGTTCTTGCACTCGCTGCTGGTGCAGCCGAAGTACTTGCCGAACCGACCGGACTTGAGCTGCATTTCGCTGCCGCACTTGTCGCACTCGATGGTGGGTCCGTCATACCCCTTGATGCGGAACTTGCCCTGCTCGATTTCATGGCCGTCACAGTCCGGGCTGTTGCCGCAGATGTGCAGCTTGCGTGTCTCATCGATCAGGTAGCTGTCCATGGCGGTGCCGCACTTGGGACAGCGGTGCTTGGCGCGCAAGGCATCGGTCTCGGCTTCCTCGTCGGCATCGGCGGCTACCGCCTCCTCGCCGGGGAGCAGATCGATGGTGGTCTTGCAGCGCTCTTTGGGCGGCAGGTTGTAGCCGGAGCAGCCCAGGAAGACACCGGTAGAGGCGGTGCGGATCTGCATCTTGCGCCCGCAGCTGGGGCAATCGATATCGGTAGGCACCGGCTGGTTGGGGCGCATGCCGGATTCGCTCTCGGCCTCTTCGAGCTCCTTCTTGAACTCGGCATAGAAGGCGTCGAGCAGCGCGCGCCAGTTGCGCTCTCCCTCGGCCACTTCGTCGAGACCGTCCTCCATGCGCGCTGTGAAGGAATAATCCATCAGGTCCGGGAAGGATTCCTTGAGGCGCTCGGTGACGATATCGCCGAGCTTCTCGGCATAGAAGCGCCGATTCTCCAGCTTGACGTAGCCGCGATCCTGGATGGTGGAGATGATCGAGGCGTAGGTGGAAGGCCGACCAATGCCGCGCTTCTCCAATTCCTTGACCAGGCTCGCCTCGGTGTAGCGTGCCGACGGCTTGGTGAAGTGCTGCAGCGGGTCCAGGGACGCCAGGGCCATAGGCGTGCCTTCGGCGAGGTCCGGCAGCGTCTGGTCCTCGTTCTTGCCGGCCGGCTTCATCACCCGGGTGTAGCCGTCGAACTTGAGCACGCGTCCCTTGGCCCTGAGCTCGAAGCCTTGGACCTCGACGGTCAGGGTGCTGGAGAGGTACTGGGCCGGGGTCATCTGGCAGGCCACGAACTGACGCCAGATCAGCTCATAAAGGCGCTCGGCGTCGCGCTCCATGCCGGCCAGGTCCGTGGCGCGCTTACCGACATCAGACGGGCGAATCGCTTCGTGGGCTTCCTGGGCGCCCTCCTTGCTGGAGTAGCGATTGGGCGCCTCAGGCAGGTAGCGCGGGCCGAACTCATCGCCGATGAACTCGCGCACGCTCTCTACCGCATCCTTGGAGAGGTTGGTGGAGTCGGTCCGCATGTAGGTGATGTAGCCCGCCTCGTAGAGGCGCTGGGCCAGGGTCATGGTCTTCTTCACCGAGTAGCCCAGCCGGCCGCTGGCGGCCTGCTGTAGCGTCGAGGTGATGAAGGGAGCATTGGGCTTGGAGCTGGTCGGTTTGTCTTCCCGGGAGGTAATGGCAAGGGACGCATCGCGCAGCGCGGCGATGCGTTCCAGGGTCTCGGCCTCGGAGGTGGGCCGGAAGGCCTTGCCGTTCTGGCGCACCAGTTCGAAGCGCACCGCCTCTCCGTCTGACCCGTCGGATTGCGGAATCAGGTCGGCGTGGACATCCCAGAACTCCTCTGGCACGAAGGCGCGAATCTCGCGCTCACGCTCGACGATCAGGCGCATGGCCACCGACTGCACCCGCCCGGCCGAGAGACCTCGGGCGACCTTGGCCCACAGCAGCGGCGAGAGCATGAAGCCGACCACCCGATCCAGGAATCGTCGCGCCTGCTGGGCCTCAACCCGCGGGATGTTCAACGTACCGGGGTCCTGGAAGGCGTCCTGGATGGCGTTCTTGGTGATCTCGTTGAAGACGACACGCTTGTAGCGTGCATCGTCGCCGCCGATGGTCTCACGAAGGTGCCAGGCAATGGCTTCCCCCTCGCGGTCGAGATCGGTAGCGAGATAAACAATGTCCGCCTTCTGAGCCAGCTTCTGGAGTTCGGCGACCACCTTTTCCTTGCCCGGCAGGATCTCGTAGTGGGCCTCCCAGTCGTGCTCGGGGTCGATACCCATGCGCCGGATCAGCTGCTCCCGGGACTTGCGCTTCTTGTAGTCGACCTTTTCGTCCGGCGACATCTTGCGGGTCAATGCTGCCTGCCGCGCCCGCTCCTTGGGATCCGAGGACGCCTTGCCCGAGCCGCTGGTCGGCAGATCACGGATATGACCCACACTGGACTTCACGATGAAGTCGGTGCCGAGATACTTGTTGATCGTCTTGGCCTTGGCCGGCGACTCGACGATGACCAGTGACTTTCCCATATTACTCCACTGAAAGTGCACGGCGCGGACATCGAGTCCTCGCCTGACAATGCTATACCGCCCTGATACGAGGGGCGAAAATGCGCCTACCCTAACCCAGCGCCCTGGATCGCGCCAGTGGACACACAGGGTTGGCGCCTTCTGACCCTAGACCGCACTCTCGCGAGAGAGCAAGCACCCGTCAATGACAACGCCCCTGCCACCGAAGTGACAGGGGCGCTGCTAGGAGACTCGCCACGCTTGGATCAGCGCTTGTTGTCATCCGGTTTGCGACGAGTGGATGGGGTGCGGCGACGCGGAGCGGCGGGCTCGGCCTTGGCTTCGGGCTCGGCCTTGGCTTCGGGCTCGGCCTTGGCTTCGGGCTCGGCCTTGGCTTCGGGCTCGGCCTTGGCGACGGGCTGAGACTCCATCAGGTCCTCCATCTCATTCAGAGCAAAACGCTGGGCCTCTGCCTGGCGGCTGATCCAGGCCTGGGCCTCGGCCCGCGATTCGGCCTCGATAATCGGTGCCTGGTCGATGGCCTGTTCGAAGAGTCCCCGCACGCGCTCCAGACGCTCGGTAGAGTGCTCGGAGAGCTCGCCACTGGCCGCCAGCACATGCTCGATGTGGGTCAGATGACCGGCGATCTGCTCCGCCGTCTGCCCCTTGAGCATTTCGGGCAGCGCCTCGACAGCGTCTTCACGATCCAGTTTCAGGATAAAGAACTGCTCGCGCATCAGCCGCTTGAAGTCTGCCACAGTGAGCTGAGGCTCCAGCTCGGCGTGGGAGGCGCGCAGGCGCTTGAAGTTGCGCTCGTCGGTGGAGGGCGCCCCGCCCAGCACGAAGATAAGGGCGCGGATTACCGCCTCGTGGCTGCCGCCCTCGGCGACCTGCTCGCGCAGCTCTGCATGGCGGCGCTCGATGAAGCGAAGATGCTCCGGCTCTGAGCCCGGGCGGCGGCGGTGAACGTGGGCGTCCCCTCCCAAGCCCACTAACGACTGCAGCAACGGCTGGCCGAAGGTATCCAGGAACATCCGCTCGGTGGCACCGTCGCGGAAATCACGCCAGGCGTTGAGGCCGCCGGTGATCTGGCTGGAGGCGATGGACTCCAGCACCCGGAAAACGTTTTCATCGTCCGCCGGGTGGCGATCGGCGCGAATCTTCTCGGCCAGCACCGGGATCGCATTCATCAGCGGGTTGCGATCGGAGAAGAGGCGATAGCCCATGCGATTGGGATGCATGCGTCGCATCCACTGGGCCGATTCGGGCGTGGATAAGGCACGAACCCATGGCTGCATGAATAGCCGGTAGAGGCCCAGGTTGATTTCCGATACCCGTGCCACAGTGGCAAAACGGGTGTCGTCCTCAGTACTGTGCTGAACGACCTGATCAAGTTCTGCGATGGTCCGCGGGGTGAACTCCAGCAAGTAATCGCGTTCGATCAGTTCGGCATCGTCGCGCTGGGAAGCGTCGGAGACGGTGGTCTCGTAAAGCCCCGGGGGCAGCACGTCGATATAGTCCATGTTAGCCGTGAACTCGGTGTGCTCCTTGCGGGAGACGCTGCCCGACACGAAGATGCCCAGATGACCGGTAGTATCGTGCACGCAGTAGACGATGGTCTGCTCGCTGGCCACGATGTCCTCCACGCCTTCGTAGAGGTCACGAATCCAGCCCAGGGCCTGGGGAGGAGGCGTGATGTCATCACCCTTGGAGCAGAACACCACCACCGGCGAGCGCAGATTGCGCAGATCGATGCGACGGCCGTCGGAGGTCACCAGTTGGGCAGTGGAGAGACGATTGCCGATAAAGAGGTTGTCGACGATGTACTGGATCTCGTTACCGCCGAGCACCACGTGACCGCCCCACCAGCGTTCAAACTCCAGGTAGCGGCTGGCCTCGGTGTCAATGTTGGAAAAGAGCTGATACTGCTTGGTCCAGAGCGTATTGGCCGGATTGAGGTTCTCGAAGTTCTGCACCAGCCAGGCGCCATCGAACTGGCCATCGCCCATGTCGCTGAGCAGAGAGGTCATCCAGCTACCACCTGACATGCCGCCGGCATAGCGCATGGGCGCTCCACCGCGCTCGCCGGCCCAGTAGGAGAGCGGCGCACCGGCTATCAGGATCGGCCCGAAAAGATCGGGCTCCAGGGACGCAGCCATCATGATCTGCCAGCCAGCCTGACAGTTGCCCACCACCATGGGCTTCTCGGCACCGCGCTCGCTGTGAAGGCGATTGACATGACGCAGGAAGGCAACCTCCGCCTCCACCACATCTTCCACACTCTGACCCGGCTCCGGGTAGGGCAGAAAGCCGATGAAGTAGCAGGAGTGGCCGGCTCGCAGCGCCACGCCCAACTCGCTGTCGGGCTTGAAGCCGCCGATCCCCGGGCCGTGACCGGCTCGGGGGTCGACCACCACAAAGGGGCGCATCTTGGGGTCTGTGGGGTATCCGCTCGGGGGCAGAATCCGCAGCAACTCGTAATTAACGGGACGCGGCAGATCGCGGCCGTCCATCAGCACCTCGGAATCGAAGCCCAGCACGCTGGGGCGGGTCTTTTCGATGTGTTCGAGGTACTGGTTACCACGCTGGCGCATTACGTCTGCGAACAGCACGCTGCGCTCGAAAGCATCCAACCAGTAGCGGCCCGCGGCGCGTCCAAACCCGAAGGGATCGAACAGCGTCAGCGTGGCGGCCGGGGGAGTCGGCATCGGAAGATTCATCGCGAGCTCCAGGCATTGCGGTCAGAGGAAGAAGAAACGGCTGCGGCAAAACAGCGGCATTTGCTGCATCGCAATATAACGCAGTTTTGACGTTCCGGCGAGTGAAAACTCCATGAGTGACGGCGCTGACGATGCCCGATGGCCACAGCGGCAATGCCCACGCTACGCGACTATGTTAAGTTATCTTGCCAATACCCAGTAACCAGCAGCACGCCCAGCGGCCCTGGACCCTTGCCAGCGAAGCGAACGGCAAGGAGCGTTCTTGACCCACGCGGCGAGCCGAGCGAAGGGGGCTCACACCCATGAGCGACAGCACCTCGAAACACGTCCCCAGCGGCGAGAAGTTCCGCACTGAACAAGGCTTTGCCGCCATCAAGGATGGCATCAAGCAGCGACGTGCGAGCACAGAAAAGGCCGCTGATGAGGGCGCCGACCCGGGCCGAAAACCCAAGTGGCTGCGCGCCCAGATTCCCGGCGGCGAGCGCTTCGAGGCCGTCAAGCGTAACGTCAGCGAACATCGCCTGAGCACCGTGTGCGCCGAGTCCCACTGCCCCAACATGGGGGAATGCTGGAGCAACGGCACCGCCACCATCATGCTGATGGGCTCGGTATGTACCCGTGCCTGTCGTTTCTGCGCCGTGGACACCGGCAACCCCGGCGGATGGCTGGATGCAGAAGAGCCCGCCAACACTGCCCAGTCGGTGGAACTGATGGGACTGCGCTACGTGGTGCTCACTTCGGTGGATCGCGACGATCTTGACGACGGCGGCGCCGCACACTATGCAGCCTGTATCCGCGCCATCAAGGCCAACACGCCCGAGGTCGTCGTGGAGGCGCTGACCCCGGACTTCGACGGCAGCCCTGCCGCCATCGAACAGGTGGTTGACTCCGGCCTGGAGGTGTTTGCCCAGAACGTCGAGACCGTGGAGCGCCTGACCCGCAAGGTGCGTGATCCGCGGGCCGGATACCGCAAGACCCTGGACGTGCTGGCCCACGCCAAGCGTCACCGCCCCGGCGTGCTCACCAAGACCAGCTTGATGCTGGGCCTGGGCGAAGCTGACGAAGAGATACTGGCCACCTTCAACGACCTGCGCGAGATCGGGGTAGACATCGTCACCCTGGGCCAGTATCTGCGCCCCACCCGCAACCACTTGGCCGTGGAGCGCTGGGTCACCCCGGAAGAGTTCGAGCGCTATCGCCAGATCGGCCTGGAGATGGGCTTCATGGAAGTGGCTGCCGGCCCCCTAGTGCGTTCCAGCTACCGCGCCGACCGGGTGTTCGAGAAGAACAACCTGGGCCTGTCCGCTCCGGCCGAGGTGCCGGGCCAACCTTCCAGCGCCGACCGTATCGACGCCGTCAACGTCGGCTAACCAGCCCCCTGCCCAACTCGAGCGCCAGGCACTCCGCCAGGCGCTCACCCACCGTGTCTACGCCAGGCGGCTCCACCCCGGGGGCATTGGCGACCAGATCCACCAAGCGGGTCATCGCCATGCCGGCATAGCCGCAGGGATTGATGCGCAGGAAGGGGGAGAGATCGCCGTCGACGTTCAGCGCCACGCCGTGGAAACTGCCGCCGCGACGGATCCGCAGACCCAGCGAGGCGATCTTGGCCTCCCCCACGTCGGTTTTCACATACACTCCCGGCGCATCGGGGCGCGCCCGCGCCTCGACGCCGTACTCGGCCAGCAGGGCGATCACCGCGCGCTCCAGGCCGCTCACCAGGTCACGAACGCCCAGGCGTGAGCGTCGCACGTCAATCAGTGGGTAGAGCACCACCTGGCCGGGGCCGTGGTACGTGACCTGGCCGCCCCGGTCGGTCTGCACCACCGGGATATCACCCGGCATGAGCAGATGCTCGGGCCGGCCGGCCTGACCCTGGGTAAACACCGGCTCATGCTCCACCATCCAGAACTGATCGGGCGTCTCGGCATCGCGGCTATCGGTGAGCTCGCGCATCGCCTGCCACACGGGCTGATAGGGTCGTCGGCCAAGACGATGCAGCTCGATGGGCGGCAATGAAGGTGGCTGAGAAAGCGTTTCAGATAGGCCGTCGACCATCACAACACCATATGCACGCGGCCAGTGGCCTTGAGCTCGACGAAAAGCGCCTGAAGCTGGGGTTCACCGGTGGCGAGAAGGGTGAGGCGAACCGATTGGTAACGGCCGTTGCGACTGTCCACCACCCGCATGTCAGTGGCGTCGAAATGCGGGTCGTGGCGAGTGACCACCTGACAGACCACGGCGGCGAAGTCCTCGGCGGCATTGCCCACCACCTTGATCGGGTAGCGGCAAGGAAAGGTGATCTTGGGGGGCTTGCCGTCGGTCGGCCGGCTCGGCTGGCGCAGGTCGCGCAGAGAGTTGTCATTCATGGGCATTCCAGCGGGTCGAGGATATCAGAGTATGTTACTCAACCCGCCGGAGAGAGGCCACCGGAGCCCTAGTCGAACCAGCCGCCAACCAGATTGGAAAAGAAACGGCGAACCTGATCGAAAAGCTTCTTGACGAAACCGCCCTCCTCTACCGTCGCCAGCGCCACCAGCGGCTGTTCGCCGACGACTTCCTCGCCGAGGCGCACCTCCACGGTGCCGACTCGCTGACCCGACTCGATGGGCGCAGTCAGGTCGCCCTGGATATCCAGACGGGCAGACAGTTCCTGGTTGCGAGCCCGCGGCATCGTCATCATCACATCTTGGTCAACGCCTACCGGTAGCTCGTTGCTATCACCTCCCCACACGCGGGGAGTGTTGAGCACCGAGCCGGCGTCGTAGAGCTTGACGGTCTCGAAGTAGCGGAACCCGTAGCTCAGCAGTTTCTGGGTCTCCTGGGCGCGCGCCTCCTCGGAACTGGTGCCCATCACCACGGAAATCAGCCGCATGTCGTCGCGCTTGGCGGAGGCCACCAGGCCATAGCCGGCCTCGGTGGTCCAGCCTGTCTTCAAACCATCCACGGTGGAATCACGCCAAAGCAATCGGTTGCGGTTGGGCTGCCGGATGTCGCTGAAGGTGAAGTACTTCTCGGCGTATATCGCGTAGTGCTCGGGATAGTCGTTAATGATGTATTGGGAGAGCAGCGCCATATCACGGGCCGAAGAATACTGTTCGGGATGTGGCAAGCCAGTAGCGTTGGCGAAATTGGTGTTGTGCAGACCAAGGCGGGTGGCGTGCTGGTTCATCAAGTCTGCGAAGGGCACTTCGCCGCCGGCCAGATGCTCGGCCACCGCCACGCTGGCGTCGTTACCGGAAGCGATGATAATGCCGTACAACAGATCTCGGATCTTTACCTGAGTATCTACCTCGATGAACATCTTGGAGCCCCCGGTGCGCCAGGCGTTCTCACTGATGCGCACCATGTCATCCAGGGTAATATTGCCACGGTCCAGTTCACGCTCCACCAAGTAGGCGGTCATCAGCTTGGTCAGGCTTGCCGGCGGCAGACGCTCGTCGGCGTTATGTTCCACCAGCACTCGACCGCTGGCGGCATCCATCAGAAACCAGGATTTGGCCGCGAGCTGGGGCGGCGAGGGGATCATCGTCTGAGGCTGAGGCTGGGGTACCGGCACACTCTGGGCAGAAGCCAGCGTCGATACCATCAGTAGACAGGCGAGCAGCATCGGTATCAGCCGCAGGCGGTGCAGTATTAACAACTCTCTCATCGGAACAAGTCTCATGAAACACTCGGGGAAAGGAAATGGGGCGCCAATCAGTCGGCGTCGTTGACGACAAAGCTCTGTTCGAAGCCGGCACGGCGCAGTTCGCCGCGCACCGGCTCCACCTGGTCGGCGCTGGCCAGCGGCCCCACCTGGACACGATGCACGCCCGGCGAAGCGGCAATCCGCACCGGGCGAGAGAGCTCGGCCTGGAGCCGAGCCTGCAACGCCTGGGCGCTCTCGGCGGAGCCCAGGGCGGCAATCTGAAGGAAGATGGGGCTGCCGTCAGCCGGGCGGCCTGACGCAGCGGAACCGTTGGCCGCCGTGACGGCCCGCGGCGCTGGGGCAGATGCTAACTGGCTGACCGCCGGACGTGCCGGCGAGGCCACCGAGGCACTGGCGGCGCCGTTGCTAGCACTACCCCCTGAGCTGCCGCCGTTCTCGGCCAGCCACTGCTCCACATCGATCGCCTCTACCTTCACCCGACCGGTGCCACGGTCCAGGATATCCAGCCGCGCGGCGGCGGCATAGGAGAGGTCGATCTCACGGTCATTGTGGAAGGGGCCGCGGTCATTGACCCTCACGATCGCCGAGCGACCATTATCCTGATTAGTCACTCGCACATAGCTGGGCAGCGGCAGCGAGCGATGGGCGGCACTCATCTTGTACATGTCGTAGATTTCGCCATTGGAAGTGGCGTAGCCGTGGAACTTCTCGCCGTACCAGGACGCCGTGCCCTGCCGGACATAGCCGCGGGCATCGGGCAACACCCGATAGGTCTTGCCCCACACTTCGTAGGTGGGACGGTTGCCACCCCGGGAAGGCGCTTCGACCCGCGGCACCGCATCGGCAATGCGGCTGATGTCAGGGGGGTCCATGGGATAGGCATCGCCGGTCATCGCATAGCGCCCTCCCCCTCCGGTGGAGGCCGCCGCGGGTGAGGAGGCAGCCTTTCCAGGCTCGGACGGCGCCTGACCACCTCCGCCGGCGCAGCCGGCCAGCAGCATCGCCACCACTGCCGCCAACAGCCATCGACGAGACGTCATGAGCGTTCCTCCTCGGCATGCACAGCATCCAACCAGTGGGCATCCAGCGCTCTTGCCGCGGCGATGGCCTCGGCAAGCTCGGTGACCGCCATGGCATAGAGATGACTGTGGTTGTAGCGGGTGATCACGTAGAAGTTGTGATCGCCTAGCACATAGCGCCAGTTGTTCTCGCCGTCCTCCAGCGAGACCGGCAGCAGCAGCTGCCCGGGGTCGAGCTCGTCGGGCACCGCGATGCCGGCTTCGGCCACGGCGCTGGCCGCAACGGCCGGCGGACGCGCCGCCCGGTTGAAGTCGATGCTGGAAGGCGGCGTCGCCGGCCCCTCGACGTCGTGATAGATAGGCGCACCGGCGCGCCAGCCGTGCTCGGCAAAGTAGTTGCCTACGCTGCCGATGGCGTCCACCGGATTGGTCCAGAGATCACGAAGGCCGTCGTCGTCGAAGTCCACGGCGTAGGCGCGATAGCTGGTGGGTATAAACTGCGGATAGCCCATGGCACCGGCGTAGGAGCCCATGAGCTCACCGGGCGAGACGCCCTGCTCGTGGGTGATCTCAAGAAAAGCCGCCAGCTCGCCGCGAAAGAAACCGCCGCGAGTCGGGTGGTGAAAGGCCAGGGTGGCCAGGGAGTCGATTACCCGGTGACGACCGGTGAAGCGGCCATAGCTGGTCTCGACACCGATAATGGCTGCGACCACTTCGGGGGGCACGCCATACACCGCCTCGGCGCGCTCGAAGGCGTCCCGATGCACCTCGAGGAAGGTGACGCCGCGGTGGATGCGCTCCGGCTGCAGGAAGATCGCACGGTACTCGTCCCAGCGCAGGCGGCGCTCGGCGGCACCGGCCATGGCATCCAGCACACCCTGCTGAAAGTCCGCGGAGGACATGGCGGCATCCAGCCAGCCGCGCTCGATGCCCTTACCGGCCAGCTCATCGACCAGCTGGCGCGTTTCGGCGTGGCTGGACGGGTCGAAGTCCGCCGCCAGTGGGCTCATCGATACGCCCAGGGTGGCCATCGTCAACAGCGCCATCGCGCCATGGTTTCGAATCCGTAACATGCAGCCCTCTCCCTGATTCGGCATCCGGATGCCCGCAGCAGAACTAGCGCGGGAGCAAGCGGCGATGCGCATGAATGGCCATGAGAATACCGAAACCCGCCATCAAGGTCACGCTGGAGGTGCCGCCGAAACTGACCAGCGGCAGCGGCACGCCGACTACCGGCAGAATGCCGCTGACCATGCCCACGTTGACGAAGACATAGATAAAGAAGGTCAGTATGATGCTGCCCGCCAACAGGCGCCCGAAGGTATCCTGAGCGCCGGTGGCCAGCCAGAGACCACGGCTGATGATCAGCAGATAAAGCAGCAGGATTGCCACGATACCGACCAAGCCAAACTCCTCGCCAAGCACGGCAACAATGAAGTCGGTATGCCGCTCGGGCAAAAACTCCAGCTGGGACTGGGTGCCCTGTAACCAGCCCTTGCCGAAGACCCCGCCGCTACCGATGGCGGTGGTGGATTGGATGATGTTCCAGCCGGACCCCAGGGGATCACTGTTAGGGTCGAGAAAGGTCAGCACACGCTGGCGCTGGTAGTTGTGCAGGTTCATCCACATCAGCGGGAGGGCTGCGGCGGCAATCGCTGTCAAAGCGGTGATAAAGCGCCAGGAGAGCCCCGCCAGCAGCACCACGAAGACGGCCGCCGAGGTCACCAACAGCGAGGTGCCGAGGTCAGGCTGCTTGGCGATCAGCACGACAGGAACAGCGATCAGCCCCACGCACACCGCGATGTCGCGCAACCGCGGGGGGAGCTCCTGGCGGCTAAGGTAGGCGGCCACCATCAGCGGCACCGCCAGTTTCATCATTTCTGAGGGTTGGAAGCGAATAACGCCGGGGATCACCAGCCACCGCTGGGCGCCCATGCCAACGTCGCCGACCAGTTCCACCGCCACCAGCAGCAGCACGCCGAGCACATACACCGGCAGCGCCCAGCGCAACAAGGTCGCCGGCGACAGCTGGGCAAGCACAAACATCACCGACAGTGCCACCCCGAAGCGAATACCCTGGGCGATGACCGTCTCGATGCGCTGGCCGCTGGCGCTATAGAGCACGACAAGGCCCGCTGCCAGCAACAGCAGCAGCATGCCCAACAGCCAGGGATCCAGGTGCAGGCGCTCCCAGAGGCTGCGGCGCCGGGATATCCCGCTGGCCGGTGCGCGAACCGGATAGGGACGCAGCATCCGGGAGAGGTCGATCATGCCCATGACTCTGCTCTCCGCCACTCAGGCATCGTCATCCTCCATTGCTTCGAGCAACTCCTCCACGTCGGGCTCTCGATCCCTGAGCAACCAGGCATCGGTCATAGCTCTGGCCAGGTGGGCAGCATGGGTGCTTCCGCCGCCGGCATTCTCGACAATCACCGACACGGCGATCTGGGGGTCTTCCAGCGGCGCGAAGGCCATGAACAGAGCGTGGTCGCGCAGCCGCTCCGCCAGTTCCTCGGCGTTGTACTTCTGGTCCTGACCCAGCGAGAAGACCTGGGCAGTGCCCGATTTCCCGCCCATACGGTACTCCAGCCCTACGCCGGTGCGCCGCGCCGTCCCCTCATGGCCTGAGAGGACCTTCTCCATGCCGGAAAAGATCCTGTCCCACCAGCTGTCGTTAGGAATCTCGATGTCCGGGGGAGTCTCTGGGACCCGATCGGGGACCGGCGTATCGCCGATGCGGCTGGCCAGGCGCGGCTTTACCCACTGACCGCGGTTGGCCAACACCGCAGTGGCCGTGGCCAGTTGCAGCGGCGTGACCTGCCAGTAGCCCTGGCCGATACCCACGGAAAGGGTCTCCCCCGGATACCAGGGCTGACCGAAACGTCCGCGCTTCCATTCCCGAGAGGGCATCAGCGCGGTGCTCTCGCCGAACACATCGTGACCCACCCGCTGCCCGAAACCGAAGGCGCTCATGTTGTCGTGGAGCCGATCGATGCCCAGATCATGGGCCAGGGAATAATAGTAGGTGTTGTTGGAGACAGCGATGGATCGCTCCATGTCGACACGGCCATGCCCCCAGCGCAGCCAATTACGGTAGCGCCGGGAATCGTTGGGCAGCTGGTAGAAGCCGGGGTCGTGGATGGTCCGGTCCGGCGTTATCACCCCTTCCGCCAGGCCGGCCAGCGCCAGGAAAGGCTTGATGGTGGAGCCCGGCGGGTAGTGGCCGCGTATAGCCCGGTTGTAGAGCGGCAGATCAAGATTTTCCTGAAGCCCCCGGTAGGAAGCCACGTCAATACCGGTGACGAACTGGTTGCTGTCGAAGCCAGGGGCCGAGACCATGGCGAGGATCTCACCGGTCTGCGGTGCGATGGCCACGATGGAGCCCCGACGGCCGTCCATCAACTTATACGCCAATTTCTGCATCTCCGTGTCCAGGGTCAGCGTCAGGTGCTTACCGGGAACCGGATCGGTGCGCCCCAGCTCGCGCAGCACCCGGCCGCGAGCGTTGGTCTCCACCTTGCGCAGTCCTGCCTCGCCATGCAGCTCCTCTTCGTAGAAACGCTCGGCGCCGGTCTTGCCGATGAAGTGGGTGCCGGCATAGCGGCCGGTGTCCAGGGTCGCCATCTCCTGGGCGTTGATGCGCCCCACATAGCCCAGGGCGTGGGCCATCACCTCGGCATCCGGGTAGTAGCGCAGCAGCTGGGCTTCCACCTCGACACCGGGCAGCAGGTGACGGTTGACCGACACCCGGGCAATCTGGTCCTCGTCGAGATCGCTCATCAGCAGCGCCGGCTGAAAGGGGCGCTGCCGCTGCCGGGATCTCAGCCGAAACGCCTCAGCCTCCTCGTCGGGCAGCTCGAGCAGATCGACCAGCAACGACAGGGTGGCGTCGAGGTCGTCGACCCGCTCGCGCACCAGGGTGAGGTTGTAGGTGGGCCGATTCTCGGCCAGCAGCACACCGTTGCGATCATAGATCAATCCCCGGGTGGGCGGCAGCGGCTCGACCCTCACGCGATTCTTTTCGGACCGCGTGCTATAGACCTCGTGCTGAACCACTTGAAGGTAGGCCAGCCGCCCCATCAGCAGACCGGTCATGGCAATTATCACCACCACGGCCAGCAGGGCGCGCACCCGGAAGATGCGCAGTTCCTGTTCGGGTCTCTTGAGGTTGTCGCGATTCTTGCGCATCGCTCTCTCGGCCGGACGGCTCGTTCAGCGGTGGTAGGGGTGGCCCACCATCAGGGTCCAGGCGCGGTAAAGCTGCTCGGCGAGCAAGATCCGCACCAGCGGGTGAGGCAGGGTCAGCGGCGACAGCGACCAGCGCTGCTCGGCGGCAAGGGAGAGCCCCGCCTCGATGCCATCGGGGCCTCCCACCAGCAAGACCACGTCGCGCCCGGCAAAGCGCCATGCCTCGGCCTGCTGGGCGAGTTGCTCGGTGCTCCAGGGTTTGCCGTCGACCTCCAATGCCACGACATGCTCATCACCGCGCAGCCGAGCGCGAATCCTCTCTGCTTCCTGGGCGATGGCCCGGGGAATATCGGCATTCTTGCCACGCTGTCCGGGGGATATTTCCTCCACCTCGAGAGCGAAATCCCGGGGGAGACGTTTACGATACTCCTCGACCCCCTCGTTGACCCAGACGGGCATGCGAGTGCCTACCGCCAGCAGGCGGACCCTCATGCGCCGGTGGCCTCGCCTTCGCTGCGCTCCGAGTCGCTGGGCAGATCGGCCCAAAGACGCTCGAGATCATAGAGCTGACGGGTTTCCGGCAGCATCACGTGTACGACCACATCCCCCAGGTCCACCAGCACCCAGTCGGCGCCGCTCTCACCCTCCACGCCCAGAGGTCGAAGACCAGCCTGCTTGGCTTTCTCGACTACGTTTCCGGCCAGGGCGGATATATGGCGAGAGGAAGTGCCGCTGGCAATGATCATCAGGTCGGTCACGCTGGTCAGGTGCGAGACGTCCAGCAGGGCGATATCCTTGGCCTTGAGGTCCTCCAGCGCGTCAATCGCAAGAGTCTTGAGTGCGTCAGTTTGCATAGGGTCTTCTGTCTGAATGTCGTTGGAATACCATTGTACCGGGTTGACCGCCTGCTGGCAGCGCTCGTTCCACCGTCAGTACCGATAGAGTCCGTGAGCCAGCAGGTGGTGTTCCACCGCCTCGGGCAGCAGGTAGCGAACGCTATTGCCCTCGGCCAGGCGGCGGCGCACCTCGGTGGCAGAGATCGCCATGCGCGTGGGAAGCGCCAGGCGCAGCAGGCCGCCGGCGGGGCGTGCCATCAGCGCGTCGGGGCTATCCACTTCTCGGCCCGTGATCAGCGCGTCGAGGGCCGCCGACAGGGGCGCCTCGTGATCGGGCCGGTCGATCACCACCAGATGAGCCATGGCAAATAGCCGCTCGGGCTCGTGCCAGTCGGCCAGGCGCAGGAAGGCGTCGTGGCCCAGCGCCATCACCAGGCGTGCATCGACGCCGAACTCCTTGCGCAGCGACGCCAGGGTATCGGCGCTGTAGGAGGGACCTTCGCGGTGCAGCTCCCGAGGATCGGCGACCAGGCCGGGGGTATCGCCGATGCCGAGTCGCAGCAGCAACAGGCGCTCTTCGGGGGAGACCCGAGGTTCGCCACGCAGCGGTGGAACGCTGGCCGGAATCAGATGGACCCGGTCCAGTTCCAACACCTCGAGAAGCTCGACGGCGCTGCGCAGATGACCCAAATGCACCGGGTCGAAGGTGCCGCCGAGCATGGCAAGGCGCGGCGGACGCGGCGGATCGATCACTCCCGTCGGCAGCGGCAGGTGCATGCTCTCGGTCACTGGCGGATCTGGCCGTCGCCCAGCACCACATATTTGCGGGTGGTAAGCCCTTCGAGGCCCACCGGCCCACGGGCATGCAGCTTGTCGGTGGAAATGCCGATCTCGGCCCCCAGGCCATATTCGACGCCGTCGGCAAAGCGGGTGGAGGCGTTGACCATCACCGAGCTGGAATCCACCTCGGCCATGAAGCGCCGCGACAGGCCGTAATCGTTAGTGACGATGGCATCGGTGTGATGGGACCCGTAGCGTTCGATGTGCTCGATGGCTGCCTCGATACCGTCCACCACGCGCACCGCCAGTATCGGTGCCAGGTACTCTGCGCCCCAGTCCGCCTCGCCGGCCACCGTAGCCTCAGGCAGGATCAACCGGGTGCGCTCGCAACCGCGAAGTTCAACCCCGTGCTCGGCATAGGCGACCGCGAGCCGTGGCAGCAGCACCTCCGCCACCGGCGCATCCAGCAACAGAGTCTCCATGGTGTTGCAGGTGCCGTAGCGGTGAGTCTTGGCATTGACGGCGATGGCGATGGCCTTGTCGAGATCCGCCGTGGCGTCCACGTAAACATGACAGACGCCGTCCAGATGCTTGATGACCGGCACCCTCGCTTCCCGCGAGATGCGCTCGATCAGTGACTTACCACCACGGGGAATGATGACGTCGACGTACTCGGGCATAGTAATCAGCTTGCCCACGGCGGTGCGGTCGGTGGTGGCCACTACCTGCACCGCCGCCTCGGGCAAGCCGGCATCAGACAGGCCGTCGCGGATGCACCCGGCAATGGCGGCGTTGGAACCGCGGGACTCGCTGCCTCCGCGCAGGATGGCCGCGTTCCCTGATTTGAGGCATAGGCTCGCAGCCTCAACGGTGACGTTTGGCCGGGACTCGTAAATAATGCCGATCACCCCCAGCGGCACTCGCATCTGCCCTACCTGGATCCCGCTCGGCCGAAAGCGCAGTCCGTCGATCTCGCCCACCGGGTCGGGTAGGGCCGCTACATGATGCAGGCCCTCGATCATGGCGTCGATGCGCGCCGGAGTGAGTTCCAAGCGGTCGAGCAACGCGGCATCGAGCCCGCTCGCCCGGCCGCGTGACATATCCTCGGCGTTAGCCGCGGCAACCGCCTCGCGCCGAGACTGCAGTCGTGCCGCAATGGCCAGCAGGGCGGCGTTCTTGGCACCGCCGGAGGCGCGGCGCATTGCCGCAGCAGCCTGGCGGGCTGACTGGCCGAGGCCGGTCATGTAGGCCTCGACGTCCCGGATCGCCTCGTCGGTGGGGATGACTTGAACTGACATGCCGAAAAGGATCTCCTGTTCCCGTGGCCAGAGGGGTCGGCCACAGCGTTATACTGGCGCGACTGTTCCACGCGCTTTCTATAAAAGGGTCATAGTAAGCCACCATGCAGAGCAAGTACAAAGTCGGTCTGCTGCGCCTGAATCTGCTGCTGGCAGCCCTGTTGCCGGCCCTGATGGCGCCGGCATCGGGGAATCTGACCGAAGCCCTGCTGCTATGGATGGCCGCCGGCTGGCTGGCCGTCTCGGCGGCGCTGGTGGAGTTCAGCCATCGTCGCCCTGCTCTAGTGCCCTGGCAGCTGCTGCCCAGCCTGCTTTTGACCGCTCTGCTTTTCACCGCCCCTGAGCGCTTTCCGTTGTGGCTGTGGGCTTGGGCGGCGCTGGTCATGCTCCCTCAGCCGGGCTGGATGTCCGGCCTCAATCTGCTGCTGGCCGCACTCTCCTGGTATTGGCTGGCTCGCGCCATGCCACCGGAGCAGGCGGCATTCGCCGGGACTGTCCTGGCGGCGCTGCTGCTGCTGGGATTTTCCCGCTCCCGGGATCTGGCACCGCTACGCGGAGTGGCCCGACGCCGTGCCCATCTGGTCCCGGGCCTACGCCTGTGGCCTCGCGCTCAGCTGAGCCGTGACCTGTCCCGCGAGCGATCTCGCGTCCATCGCGACGGCGTGCATGGTGAACTGCTGCTGCTGCGAACCGGACGGCATCGTTTCTGGCCCCAGGCCCAGCGTCTATGCACTTTTACCCGGAGTTTCGAGCATTGCTACCGGCTCGATGGCCGCACCCTGGCGGCCCTGCTGCTCTCCCCGGATGCCGAACAGGCCGAGGGGCGACGCACCGAGTTGCTGGCCCAGATGGGGCCTGTCCGGCGGCTGCGCACCACGCCCCTGGACCAGGTCGTTTCACTGGCGGAAGAGTGTCGAGCCCTGGAGCATCAGCCCGGGGCGGCAAGCGTGCAGCAAGGGGTAGAGCATGTCTGAGCTGCATCACGCCAAGCTTCATGCCGGGCTTTACACCCTCGCCGCTCTCCTGCTGGTCGGCCAGGCCACCTGGTTCTATCTGGTAGGCGACTACACCCGTATCTTGCTGCCAGCACTGCTGTCTCCGCTGCTGATCACCGCCGCCCTGATGCGACTGGGCCAACCCGAGACCGCCCGACTCTCTGCCTACCTGGTGCTGGTTTGCGGCTACCTGCTGGTTGCCATGGAGCTGCCTACACAGTCGTCGCTGGCCAATTTCTGGCTGGGTCTGCCACCGGTGCTGACCCTCCTGCTGCTGCCTCTGGGTCCTGCCATGCTGCTCAACATCACCCTGACCCCGATCTGGCTGCTGCTGGGTGAAAGCCTGCTCGACCTCGACCTGACGCTGGGCTATCTCAGCCTAGTGATGCTAGCTGGCCTCGCTCCCTGGGAAATCCTTCATCAGCGTGCCCTCTTGCAGGCCACCGACCCCCTCGACGAGGAGTGCGATGCCATCCGTCGCGGCGCCCTGCACGACCGCCTGCAAAGCGAATGCGAGCGAGCCGAGCTGCTCAACCAGCGCTTGGCGGTTCTGGTCATCCACCTGCCTCAATTGGAGATGGCCGGCGAGCAGTTCGGCCCCGGCGCCAGAGGGGCACTGCTCAGATCACTCTGCGACGCGGTGGCGCGCAGTAGCCGCGACCACGACTTGTTGGGGCGCGAGGACGAGGCTGACTTTTGGCTGGTGCTACCGGACACCAGCGAAAATGGTGCCCTGCTGGTTCGCCAGCGTCTTGAGGAATCTCTGCAGCGAACGGTGCTCCTGGACACCGGCCCCGTGGAGTCGCGACTGACACAATGTCATCTGGGACAGGGAGAATCGCCGCAACGTTTCATCCAGAGATTGCAGGCCACCGCCCAGCGACACGCCGAATCCTGACCCCATTTCCGATCCAGGCCAGCACGACACGGAGCCCTCCTTGAACCTTGCCGACGCCCTCTACCAGCTGACGCCCTCTCCTACCCTGCTGCTGTTGATCATCGCGGCCATCGCTCTGGTCGAATCCCTGGCGCTGGTCGGCCTGCTGGTCCCCGGGGTGGTACTGATTACCGCCGCCTCCTCCCTGGCAGGCCATCAGGAACTGGCGCTGCCGGCTATCATGCTGGCCGCGTTTCTGGGCGCGGTGGTTGGCGACTGGGCCAGCTTCTGGCTGGGCTATACCCAGCACCAGCGGGTAACACGACTATGGCCGTTGTCGCGCCACCCCGAATGGCTTGCCCAGGGTGCTCGCTTTTTCCAACGCTACGGCACCCTGTCGGTTTTCTTCGGGCGTTTCGTCGGTCCGGTTAGACCGATGATCCCGCTGATCGCCGGCATGCTTCGAATGTCGCCACGGGCCTTTACCTGGGCCAACCTAGCCTCAGCGGCACTTTGGGCTCCCGCCTATGTGCTGCCCGGCTATCTGCTGGGACGTACCTGGCAGCAGCTGCTCGACATTCCCGAGGGCAGCCGGTCGCTGCTGGTGGCTCTGGCCATCATCCTGGTCGTGCTGGCGATCGTCTTCTCCTGGCTACGCCAACAGGTCGGCCGCAGCGGGCGGCTCTACCGCTTGCTCGCCAACGGCGCCCGTCGCCATCCGGTCATGCGCCGACTCTGGCTGTCACAGAGTGCCGGCGCGGGAAATGAGGTCCCTCTGGCCAGCTGGCTGCTGCTCATCCTGTCGCTGGGAGGCGCGTCCGGCTGGACGCTGATCGTGATGCAGCACGGCAGCGATGGCCCGCTGGCTATGGATGCACGCCTGAACGCGCTCTTCGCCTATCTGGCCAGCCCCGGGCTGGAAGCCTTCAGCCAGGCACTGGCCCGGGTGGGCGACACTTATGGCGTGCTGGCCCTGGTCCTCCCCTGGGGGGGCTGGCTGCTGTGGCGGGGGCGATTTGACGCCTTCGCGCATATCGGCGGTGGGCTGGGCCTCATCGCCCTGCTCAACACCTGGGGCAAAGCGTTCTTCGCGCGCGCCCGGCCAGACGCGCCAGACTACCTCACCGGCTCCATGGCCTATCCCAGCGCCCATACCTCAACGGCAGTGGTGCTGGCGGGAATGACCGCCGCTTTTATCGCCCATGAGCTACCCCCGCAGCAACGCCACTGGGTCTATTGGGGCGCCATTCTGTACGCCATGATCATGGCACTCTCGCGATTGGCAATCGGCGTGCACTGGTTCAGCGACCTGGTAGGCGGTGCCCTGCTAGGTCTGGTGGTCTGCGCCGTGGTCCAGCTCACCTGGCAGGCGAAGCCGCACGCTCCTCTCACCCCTTGCCCATGGGTCTGGCTGACCGGGACTTCCCTGGCGATGGTGGCAGCGCGCATCGCCTGGCTGCCACCGATCTAGCGCGGGAGTCCTGTCAGCCAAACGCCAGCCAGGCCCCGACGCCTACCATCAGCGCCCCAGCGATGCGGTTGAGCAGGCGCACGTTGCCATCCTGGCCAAGCAGAGACCGCAACCGGCTGCCGCCAGCCGCATAAAGCATCAGGCAGGCAAACTCGATGCTAAGGATCATGGCGATGAGAACAGCGAGCTGACCGGCTAGCGGACGTGAGGCCTCAAGAAAGGGCGGCAGCAGCGCGACGAAGAAGGCCCACCCTTTGGGATTGGCCACGGCGGTCACGAAGCCCTGCAGGGCCAGCTGACCGCGACCGGCCGGTGCAAGTTCGACTTGCTCAAGGGGGATCGCCATCCGCCCCCGTGAGCGCCACATCATGACCCCGAGATACCCCAGATAAAGTCCGCCCAGCCACCTGAAGACCGCGAACAGCTCCGGCTGGCGCAACATCAGCGCAGCCACCCCCGCCCCAGCGGCCACCGCCACCAGGCCGACACCGACCAGTTCGCCGGCCATCATCCACAGGGTGCGCCGCACCCCCTGGGTCATGCCCAGCACCATGGCCAAGGTCATGCACATCCCGGGGGTCAGCGACACGAACAGGAAGGTCGGCACGAAGACCGACAGCAGCGCCGGACTGATCATGTTTCGCCCCAGCGCGGCACTAGACGGTGCGCGATACCGAGCTGATTAAGAATCCTGGCCACAATGAAATCGACCAGGTCATCGATCGTCTTCGGCTGGTGGTAGAACCCCGGCGCTGCGGGCAGGATCACCGCTCCCATTCGCGTCAGCGCCAGCATATGCTCCAGGTGGATCGCCGAGAAAGGCGCCTCGCGCGGGACAAGGATCAGCTGGCGGCGCTCCTTGAGGGCCACGTCGGCGGCACGTTCTATCAAATTGTTGCTGGCCCCCGTGGCCACCGCAGAGAGGGTGCCAGTGGAGCAGGGGCAGATCACCATGGAGGATGGCGCCCCAGAGCCGGAGGCCACCGGCGCCATCCAATCCTCGCGACCGAAGCAGCGGACCTGCCCGGGCAGAGCGCCGCTGCGCGAAATGAGCGCCTCGGCAAGCCGCTCGGGCCGGGCCGGCAGGTCCACGTCAGTCTCGGTGGCGATCACCAGATGCGCCGCCTTGGAGATCATCACCCATACCTCGTGGTCGGCCGCCACAAGCGCCTCGATCAACCGCAGGCCGTACTGGGCACCAGAGGCGCCGGTCAGCGCCACGGTCACCGGGGGATGAAATCTCGCGGCCTGCTGCGCCTCAACCATGGGCCACCTCCAGAGCGGCAATGAGCTTTTCGTGGATGCCGCCAAAGCCGCCGTTGGACATCACCACGATGCGGTCAAAGGGTCGGGCTTCCTCGACCAGCGCGGCGATCAGGGCATCCAGATCCTGCTCCAATCGCGCCGGTACCGGGCTCGTCTCGAGCAGCGGCGCAAGCGACCAGTCGAGTCCTGCGGGCTGGTACCAGAAGGCGGCGTCCGCGGCGGCCACACACTCGGCTAGCCGGCTGCGCAGGGTGCCCAGGCGCATGGTATTGGAGCGGGGCTCGATCACTGCCAGCAGGCGACCGCGCGCGGTGGCGGCTCGCAGACCCTCGAGGGTGGCGGCGATGGCCGTGGGATGATGGGCGAAATCGTCGAGCACCTGGATGCCAGCCACCTCACCGCGCACTTCCTGGCGCCGACGCGGGGTCTCGAAGCGCGACAGCGCCGCCGCGCCGCGAGCGAGATCGACGCCGCAGGCATGGACAGCGGCCAGCGCCGCCAAAGCGTTGCGAGCGTTGTAGGCGCCGGTCAGGGGCCAGTCCACCACGGCGTCTTCATCGATACGCGCCGCGCCTTCGCCCTCCTGGTGAATCACCTGGAAGCGCGAGGCGTCCTCGCGCTCGAGCTCGTAGCGCCAGGGGCTCTCGGCCGCGCTGCCGAAGCGGAATACCGGCGTCCAGGCGCCCATTGCCAGCACTCGATCCAGGGCCGGCTCGTTGTCGGCCACCAGCAGCCTCCCCTTCCCCGGCACGGTACGTACCAGGTGATGGAACTGCCGCTCGATGGCGGCGAGGTCGTCGAAGATGTCCGCGTGGTCGAACTCCAGGTTGCCCAGCACCGCGATCTCGGGTCGGTAGTGGACAAACTTGGAGCGCTTGTCGAAGAAGGCGGTGTCGTACTCATCGGACTCGACCACGAAAGGGGCATCGGGAGCGCCGAGACGCGCCGAGACACCGAAGTTGCGCGGCACCCCGCCGATCAAAAAGCCAGGGGCGAGCCCCGCCGATTCCAACAGCCATGCCGCCATGCTGGCCGTCGTGGTCTTGCCATGGGTGCCCGCCAGGGCGATTACCCGTCGACCGGGTAGCACTTCCTCGGCGAGCCACTGGGGGCCGGAGACATAGGGCAGGCCCAGATCCAGCACCGCCTCCACCTCGGGGTTGCCCCGCGACAGCGCATTGCCGATCACCACCCGGTCCGGACGCGGCGCAAGATTATCCGCCGAGTACCCCTCGAACAGGCTGATGCCTGCCTCCTCGAGCTGGGTACTCATGGGCGGGTAAACGCCCGCATCCGAGCCGCTGACCGTGTGGCCCAACTCCCTGGCAAGCAGCGCCAGGCTGCCCATGAAGGTGCCGCAGATACCGAGGATATGGACGTGCATGCGCTCTCCTGACTGCCGACTTGCGTCACGGCATCCCACCGCGACAGAGTGTGGCGAGACTAGCATGGCGCCACAGGCCCCTCCAGCGCCCGTCAGCGGCGGGTGCAGCCCCGGCCGCTTTCGGCTAGAATCCTTCGACTTTCGCCAGCTCATCCCCGAACAGAAGCGACCAGGAGCAGGAACAGCGCCATGGCCCACAATGCCTTCTACGCCCAGTCCGGCGGCGTCACCGCCGTGATCAATGCGAGCGCCTGCGCCGTGATCGAGACCTGCCGCCGTCACCCGGATCGGATTGGCAAGGTCTACGCCGGCCACAACGGCATCATCGGTGCCCTCACCGAGGACCTGATTGACGTGAACCGGGAGTCCGACGAGGCGATCGCCGCGCTGCGCCACACGCCTGGCGGCGCCTTCGGCTCATGTCGCTACAAGCTCAAGGACATCGAAACCCATCGAACTCAGTACGAGCGGCTGATCGAGGTGTTTCGCGCCCACGATATCCGCTACTTCTTCTACAACGGCGGCGGCGACAGCGCCGATACCTGCCTGAAGGTCTCCCAGCTCTCCGAGAAGCTCGGCTATCCGCTCACCGCCATCCATGTGCCCAAGACAGTGGACAACGACCTGCCGATCACCGACAACTCCCCCGGCTTCGGCAGCGTAGCCAAGTACATTGCCACGTCCACCCTGGAAGCCTCCCTGGACATCGCCTCCATGTGCGCCACCTCGACCAAGGTGTTCGTGCTTGAGGTGATGGGCCGTCACGCCGGCTGGATCGCCGCATCCGGCGCTCTCGCCGGCAGCGGTGAGGGTGAGCCGCCCCACCTGATCATTTTCCCGGAGGTGGCCTTCAATCGAGAAGCGGTGATGGCTCGGGTCGACGAGGCCGTCAAGACCTATGGCTACTGCGTGATCGTGGTCTCCGAAGGCGCCCGTTACGAGGATGGCACCTTCCTGGCCGACTCCGGCAACACCGACGCCTTCGGCCATCGCCAGCTGGGTGGCGTGGCGCCGACGCTGGCGGGCATGGTCAAGCAGGATCTGGGCTACAAATATCACTGGGCAGTGGCCGACTATCTGCAGCGCGCCGCGCGCCACCTGGCCTCAAGGACCGACGTGGAGCAGGCCTACGCGGTGGGCGAAAAGGCAGTGGAGCTGGCGCTGGCGGGCAAGAACTCGATGATGCCGGCCATCAAGCGGGTTTCCAACACGCCCTATGCCTGGACCATCGAGCCGGCCCCGCTGGCGGAGGTCGCCAACCGCGAGAAGTTCATGCCCAGGGAGTATATCCGCGAGGACGGCTTTGGCATCACCGAGGCATGTCGCCAGTATCTGTCGCCGTTGATACAGGGCGAAGATTTTCCGCCCTTCGAGAACGGCTTACCCAAGGTCGCAAAGCTTGCCCTGCACCGGGTCGAACGCAAGCTGCCAGCGTTCAAGATTTAAGAACAAACGTTATCTGAGCAGCCAGGTGAGAACCAGCAGCAGCAGCAGAATGCCGGCCACCCCCTGCCAGAAACTGGCCGGGTCACGCAGAATGCGGTGGCCGGGGCGCCGAACGCCGCTCTCGCCTGTCACCGATTGACGCAGCGCGTGGCGGAACTCTGACATGCGCCGGTAGCGCAGGGCTCGCTGAGGATCCAGAGCACGACGCAGCGCCTCATCCAAGGCGAGTGTTACCTCCGGGTTGCGGGTCCGGGCGCTTCGATAGACCAACTGCTCCAGATCCGTGTGGCTACGCAACTGGTTGGGCGCCAACTCATAGGGCGGCTCGCCGGTCAGCAGCCAGTAGACCGTCGAGGCCAGGGAGTACTGGTCGCTTCGCCGCCCGACACCGTCGTCGAGCGCGTACTCGGGCGCACTGTGTTCGGTGAGGCCCACCTGGCGAGCCAACTCCCGTGACTCATTCTGGTTGCCGCCCTCGCGCATGCGACAGGCGCTGAAGTCGGTAAGCACCACCTGCCCATGGCGGTCGATCATGACGTTGCTGGGGTGGATCTGCTGGTGGAGCAGGTCGCGGTGATGCAGGGCCTGCACCGCCTTGCCAAGCTGGTTGGCAATATCCAGGCGCTGCACCAGACTGGCCTGGGGATGGCGCCGCGCCCAGCCCGCCAGATTCTCCCCCTCAATATAGGCCATTAGATAGTAGAGATAACGCCGCGGCCGCGACGACTCCATGATGCGCACAACGAAAGGAGACTTGACCCGCTCTACCACCCATTGCTGAAGCAGGAAATGCTCCAGGTAGGCATTTCGCGTGGAAAGCTCAGGACTCGGCGCTTTCATCACCATCTCCCGCCCGGTTTGCACGTCGCGCACCCGGTAGACCCGCGACTGGGCGGTGCGAGACAGTACCGCTTCTATCTCCAGGCCGTCCAGGCGATCCCCCAGTGAGAGCTCAGGCGGAATCGGCAGATCACCATAGGCGCGACCGGGATGGTCGGGCTGCTCGTCGGGCAGCTCGTCAATGCGCACCAGCTGGAAGCAGAACTGCTCGGCGCCGTATCCCCGGGCCTGGGCCCGCTGCACCGCTGCTGCAGCCAGGCGATCGGAGGCGGCGTTCAGGTCGCTGGCATCCTGACGAATGAGTTGGACATACTCGGATGGCATCAAGGTGCCCATCACCGCCTGGGTGGTAAACAGGAAGATATCACCTTGCTTGATCGGGAACTGTACGTAGTCGATCTCGATACTGACATCCATGCCCAGCGCCCGGGAAGGGTAACGGTAACCGCCCAGATCGGCGACATGATCGCGGCTGAGCTGCTCGAACTCGGCGCCGCGTAGGCGAAACACTAGCGTATCGCCCAGGTGGAAGAGATGGGCGCTGCGTCCGCGGTAGACCATAGCCGACAGCGACGAAACATAGCTCCCATCGGTCACGCATTGGCTCTGGCTGAAGCACCAGCCGTTCAGTGCCCGCAGTACCCGGGTGGCTGAGGTCTTGACGTCCCAGTGGTCAGGCGTCGAGTAATAGTCGGCCAGAAAACCGCGTACGCTGAGATCGCCCGCTTGCTTGGCCATGGCGTTGCGCCGGGTGGAATCGCTGATTACCGCGCAGGCGCCCTTGGCATTGAGCTGCCCGTCCTGGGGCAGGGTCACCGACATGGAGCTGCGGTGATAGCGCCGATCCGGCGCCACATAGGCCTGGCCGTAACTCAATGCCAGCTGAGCAGATCCCAAGAGGCTTCTCCTTGACCGCCGGGTCGATCTTTCTGAGGCTGCGGGCCAACCTGGTCGGTCCCCGGCGAACCCCGCCGGTCGTCATGATACACTTCCGAGGCTTGTGCGTGACGTCAACCATAGCCGCACCGTCATGCTTGGCGTTTTGAATTCCACACCGCGACACCTATGTCGCATTGGTAATCCCCGCGTCCGCTTCGTATAATTCCGCAGATTTTTTCGCTCAGCGATGTGACAAGCTGATTTCCAACCCAAGGAAGCGACGATGAACTTCGACAACATCCCCGCCGGCAAGGACCTACCCAACGACGTCTACGTGGCGATCGAGATCCCGGCCAACCATGCCCCGATCAAGTACGAGATCGACAAGGACATGGGGACCCTGCTGGTCGACCGCTTCATGGCCACGCCGATGTTCTATCCGGCCAACTACGGCTTCATTCCCCACACCCTGGCAGACGATGGCGATGCGCTGGACGCTCTGGTGGTCACCCCCTACCCGGTCCAGCCCGGCTGCATCATTCGTGCCCGCCCGGTCGGCATTCTCAACATGACAGACGAGGCCGGCGAAGACGCCAAACTGGTCTGCGTGCCCCATACCAAGCTCACCAGCCTGTACGACGACATTCAGGAAGTGACCGATCTGCCCGAACTTCTACGCCAGCAGATTGCCCACTTCTTCGAGAACTACAAGGATCTCGAGAAGGGCAAATGGGTCAAGGTAGAGTCCTGGGAAGGTGTCGATGCCGCTCGCAAGGCCATCGAGAAGTCAGTCATTGCCTACGAGAAGGCCTGAGCCCTCGCCGCCATGACGTGATTGGATACCAGACCTATTGCAGCAGGGCCGCTCCATGGGGCGGCCCTGCTGCGTTGGACACTGGGAAGGAACGCGAATATAGCTACTCGGGTGCCTCGACGGGGTCATCGTCAGGGGTCGCCGGCTCGGGTGATGCCAACGGCGGTTCGGCGAGACGCTCGGCCAGATGAGCGGCGAGATCTCGTGCCCGGGTCATATGCAGTGCCATGACGAGGGAGTGGTTGGCAAAGATCCCAAAGCCAGAGCCATTAAGCACCAGCGGGCTCCATAGCTGACGCTGGGTCATCGCCAGCTCTGCCAGCAGACCCTGCCACTCGGCCAGCACATCCGCCTCGCGCAATACATCGTCCTGGTCGCGCTGCACGCCCTCGAGCAGCTGCGAAAGGGCCCAGCCGGTGCCACGAGCCTCGAAAAAGATATTATCGACACGATGCCAGGGGGTGCCTGGCGGCAGCGCCTCGGCATCCACTGCGAGCTCAATCAGCGCCTCATGACTGCCGACGCTAGCTGCCAGCCGCAGGGCGAGATCATCCAGCCGGGCAACCAGCGACGCCAGCCAGTCGGCAAGGCCCTCGCCGGGCGCGAACCCCCCATCCTCATCGTTCAAGGCAGAAAGCTGGCGATCCAGGGCCTCCAGCGACTGCGCCAGCCGTTGCTCGGTGGCGGGATAGAACCAGTCGCGATCATCGCCCATCAATGCCTCTCGCGCCGTTTCCAGATCCGCGTTATCGCCACCGGCCATCTGCGGCAGCGCCTGAGCGAGCCCCCGGGAAGATTCCAGCACGCCCAGCTCCCAGCTGGGCATGTTGTCGAGCCACACTCCCGGTGGCGCCAGGTCGTTGCGCAAGTAGCCGCCCGGCTTCTCCAGCAATATCGCCACGCTGGTGGCCAGGGTCGCAACGGTCACTGTGCCTCGCGCGCCTGGCAAATAGGCGGCCTCACCGCGCCGATCCAGGGTGGCCTGCTCCACATCGAAGGGCGCCGGCGGCTGACTCCACCAGATTCCCAGACCGACGCTGACCAGCAGGTAGAGCCCCGCCAGCGCCAGCACAGGCTTCCAGATCCAGCCATACCGGGGGCGCTCCAGCGCCTCCTCCTTCCTGCGACGCCGGGAGGCGCGCCAGCTTTTCCAGGCCATGACGTGATAATCCCTGTGTAATGAACGTTGGCCCTCGGCAATGCGACAATGAGGCGCATCGCCGAGGAACGCAGCACGCCAACAACGGCATGCTTCTGCGATATCCTAACACCCACTGAGAGCGCCAGCGCCCCGGCAGCCTAAACACGGGGAACCGCTCCGCCGGCCACGAGTCTGACGACCGAGCTTGCCTCGACACCCGCAAGGATAAAGATGCCCAACTTGATCGCCCGACGCCTTGCCCTGCTGCTAGTTCTGATGCTGCTGCCACTTGCCAGCCAGGCACAGTGGTTTTCATCGTCCAACTCCCGGGATTTCCTGCCGGTCCTCGAGGCCTTTCAGCCCCAGGCCTGGCACGATGGCGAAACCCTGTATGTGGGAGTCGAAGTCACCCCCGAACACTACCTCTATCGCCATCAGTTCAGCGTCGAATCCGACGCCGTGGCTTTGGGCGAGCCCGCGATCCCCCAGGGAGAGTTCACCAGCGACGAGTTTCTCGGCGACGTCTACGTCTTCCGCGACAACGTGGTCTTCCAGGTTCCCCTCGTTGAGAGTGCCAGCGGCGTCTTTCCGCTCACCGTCACCTTCCAGGGCTGCGCCGACGCCGGCCTATGCTATCCCCCGGAGCGGGTTGCCCTCGATGCGCCTGAACGCAGCGCGCCTCAGGCCTTCGCCGCCCTGGTCGGTGGTAACGGCAGCGCCTCGACAGGCTCGAGCGACGGCGGCGGTGGCACCGCTGCGGCTCCGGCCGCTCTCCAGAGCGAAGACGGTCGTTTCCAGCGCCTGATGAGTGATGCCAGCCTACCGTTGGCACTGGGTCTGTTCTTCCTGGCCGGCCTGGGGTTGACCTTCACGCCCTGCGTGCTGCCCATGGTGCCGATCCTCTCCTCGATCATTGTTGGCCAGAATGCCACACGCCCACGCGCCTTTGCGCTTTCCGCCAGCTATGTGGGTGGCATGGCGCTGACCTACGCCGTCGTCGGGGTGCTGATGGGCCTGTTCGGTGCCGGCCTCAACCTTCAGGCACGGCTGCAGTCGGCGCCGGTGCTGATCACCTTTGCCATTCTCTTTACCCTGTTCGCTCTGGCCATGTTCGGCGCCTTCGAGCTGCGCATGTCATCCCGACTTTCCGGGCGCATAGACGCGTGGCAGGCACGCGCTCAGCAGAGTGGCCCGGCGGGGCTAGCTCTGGCCGGAGCGCTGTCGGTGCTGGTGGTGTCTCCCTGCGTCTCCGCGCCCCTGGCCGGCGCACTGGTGTTCATCTCCACCACCGGCAACGCCTTGATGGGCGGCGCCGCACTCCTCGCCCTTGGGCTCGGCATGGGCCTGCCGCTGCTGCTGGTGGGCACCTTCGGCACCACCCTGCTGCCGCGCAGTGGCGCCTGGATGAACGGTGTGAAGATCGCCTTCGGCATCCTGATGCTGGGCGTGGCCGTCTGGCTGGTGGAACGCCTGCTGCCCCCGGCGGTGTCGCTGCTGCTGTGGGGGGCGCTGGCCATCGGCAGCGCCCTGGCCCTCGGCGCCATGTCGGTCAACCTGCCTCAGGGATGGCCGCGGGCACGACAGGCCGCAGGCCTGCTGCTGCTGGCCTGGGCACTGGCTCTGGTGCTGGGCGCAGCCAGCGGCGCCACCGATCCGATGCGTCCCCTGGCCAACCTGGGTGGCTCCGGCGGCACTGCCGCCGTGGAGCCCGCCGAAATCACCACCGTTGAGAGCCTCAATGAACTGCAGCGGGCGCTGGCCTCGGTGGGTGAAGGCCGGCCCGCCTTCGTTCATTTCACCGCCGACTGGTGCATCTCCTGCAAGCAGATGGAGCGTCAGGTCTATCCCGACCCGCGGGTAGCCGGACACCTCTCGGCCTTCGCTCGCATCAACGTGGACGTGACAGACACGGGAAGCGTCAGCCGCGAATTGCTCGACCATTTCGGCCTGTTCGGTCCGCCCAGCCTGCTGTTCTTCCAGGGCACCGAAGAGCTTCACGAGGCGCGTATCCTTGGAGAAGTGCGGGCGCCCGGACTGGCCTCTCATCTCGAAGGCGTGCTCGACTGGCTGGACGACAGGCAAAGCTGACCGGCACGGGTTTCGGCGCGATCGTCGTCAAACATCCGTTCAAATCCCTGCTTCGAACAGCGTTCTCCACGCCACTGGACATGCCTGCGGATTTTCGGCAAACTCTGCGCCTATCTACTTTCAATGCCATATGAGCGGCAAGAAACGCCATCTTGCCGCGATCTCTGGCAAGTTGGCCCGAGTTGACAGCGCCGCCCGGCCAGCCTTATTCACAGCACCCAAGCGATCGAGACAACGTCATGGATATCCGCAAGGTCAAGAAGCTGATCGAGCTGCTCGAAGAGTCCAACATCAGCGAAATCGAGATCCAAGAGGGCGAGGAGTCGGTACGCATCAGCCGACATCCCAACGGCACAAGCTGGCAGCCCACCATGCCCCAAGGCTATGCCGCCCAGACTCAGCTCGCCCCTGTGGCGCCTGCCAGCCCTGCTCCCGCTGAGGCCGATGAAGGCCCAGGCTATCAGGGCCAGGCCGTGACCTCGCCCATGGTAGGCACCTTCTATCGGAGCCCGGCGCCGGGCGGCAAGCCCTTCATCGAAGTAGGCTCCAGCGTGAAGAAGGGCGACACCGTGTGCATCGTCGAAGCCATGAAAATGATGAACCAGATCGAGGCCGATCGCGATGGCGTAGTTGAGGCTTTCCTGGTCGACGACGGCGAGCCGGTGGAATTCGATCAGCCGCTGCTGGTGCTCGGATAAGATCTCCGCGCTTTTTCATTCACCTGACACTGGCGGATTCCTCATGCTGGACAAGGTACTCATCGCCAATCGCGGCGAGATCGCCCTGCGCATTCTGCGCGCCTGCAAGGAGCTGGGCATCAAGACGGTGGCGGTTCATTCCAAGGCCGATCGCGAGCTGATGCACGTGCGCCTAGCCGACGAAGCCGTCTGCATAGGCCCAGCCTCTTCAGCCCAGTCCTATCTCAACATCCCGGCCTTGATCAGCGCCGCGGAGGTCACCGATTCCAGCGCCATTCACCCTGGCTACGGCTTCCTTTCCGAGAACGCCAACTTCGCCGAACAGGTCGAACGCTCCGGTTTCGCCTTCATCGGTCCGCGCCCAGAGACCATTCGCCTGATGGGCGACAAGGTCAGCGCGATCGAATCGATGAAAAAGGCCGGCGTGCCCACGGTGCCAGGTTCCGATGGCCCGTTGCCCGAAGATGACGAGGGCGAGATCGTCGCTGTGGCAAGGCGCATCGGCTACCCGGTGATCATCAAGGCGGCGGCTGGGGGCGGCGGTCGCGGCATGCGTGTAGTGCACACCGAGGCGCATCTGCTCTCTGCGGTCAATGTGACTCGCACCGAGGCGCACTCGTCGTTTGGCGACGGCACCGTCTACATGGAGAAGTACCTCGAGAACCCCCGCCATGTGGAGGTTCAGGTACTGGCCGACGGTCAGGGCAACGCCATCCACCTCTACGACCGCGACTGCTCCCTGCAGCGCCGCCACCAGAAGGTGATCGAGGAGGCGCCGGCGCCGGGCATCGACGAAGACGCTCGCGCCGAGGTGCTAGAGTCATGTCGCCAGGCGTGCATCACCATCGGCTATCGCGGAGCCGGCACTTTCGAGTTCCTCTACGAGGACGGCAAGTTCTTCTTCATCGAGATGAACACTCGCGTGCAGGTGGAACACCCGGTCACCGAGATGGTGACCGGCGTCGATATCGTCCGCGAGCAGCTGCGCATCGCCTCCGGACTGCCGCTGTCGCTCTCCCAGGAAGACGTCAAGCTTACCGGCCACGCCTTCGAGTGCCGCATCAACGCCGAGGACGCACGTACCTTCATGCCCTCCCCCGGCAAGGTGACCCTCTACCACCCACCGGGCGGTCTCGGGGTGCGCATGGACTCCCACATCTACACCGGCTACACGGTGCCGCCCCACTACGACTCCCTGATCGGCAAGCTGATCACCTGGGGCGCAAACCGTGAGACCGCTCTGATCCGCATGCGGGTCGCCCTGGACGAGCTGCTGGTAGAGGGCATCAAGACCAACATCGACCTGCACAAGGATCTAGTGCGCGACGGCTACTTCCAGCAGGGTGGTGTCAATATTCACTACCTGGAAAAGAAGCTGGGTCTCTAGGCCCGCGATATATTGCCTGCGGGGCGGCCCTGGCCGCCCCGCTTGCGTTGATGCCCCTTTCTCATCGGGAGATCCCCATGCCCTGGCTGCAACTCAAGGCCCATATCCCCCCCGAACAGGCTGAGACGCTCGAGGAGCTGCTGCTCAACGAGGGCGCCACCGCCATCACCCTTCAGGACGCCCATGATGATCCGGTGTTCGAACCAGAGCGCGGCAGCACGCCGCTGTGGAACGAGACGGTGCTCACCGGCCTCTATGACGACCTGGAGGGCGTCGATGCCATGCTCGACCGAGTTCGGCAGGCCTGGGCCGCTGAGCTATCCGATGAGTCCTGCCCCGAGATCGAAGTAGAACTGGTCGCCGACCGGGACTGGGAACGTGAGTGGATGGATGACTTCCAACCCATGCAAATGGGCGAGCGGCTATGGATCGTACCGAGCTGGCACGAACCGCCGGTGCCAGGCGCGGTGAACCTGCAACTGGATCCGGGCCTGGCCTTCGGAACCGGCACCCACCCCACCACGTCGCTGTGCCTTGCCTGGTTCGACGGTCTCTCGGTTACCGAGGCCCTCGACAATCAATCCGTGTTGGACATCGGGACCGGCTCCGGCATTCTGGCCATCGCCGCCCTGAAACTCGGCGCCGCCCGCGCGGTAGGCACCGACATCGACCCCCAGGCCCTTCAAGCCAGCCGCGACAACGCCGAGCGCAACGACATCGCCGAGGCAGACTTCCGACTCTGCTACCCCGAGCAGCTCGACGACGCCGAGACCTTCCCTTTCGTCGTGGCCAATATCCTCGCCGGCCCGCTGGTCGAACTGGCGCCGATGATCGTCGGCCACCTCGCCCCCGGCGGGCGCCTGGCACTCTCCGGCATCCTCGCCGCCCAGGCCGAAGAGGTGCTCGACGCCTACCGCGACCAGGGCCTGCGCATGGACGAGCCCATGATCAGCGAAGGCTGGGCACGTTTGACCGGCCGCCGACCGACCGAGACCTAGGCGCGACCCTTCACCACTTCACCCTATACGACCAGGGGCGTATGATATGTCCCCCCTTTGCCAGCGTCGTTCGCCATCATGCCCGATACCCGCTCGCCCCTGCCTCGCATCGGAGATCACCCCCTGCTCAACCGGGTGATCCTGGCGCCGATGGCCGGCGTCACCGACCGTCCCTTCCGCCAGCTTTGCCGGCGACTGGGCGCCGGACTGGTGGTGGGCGAGATGGTGACCTCGGACTCCAGCCTGTGGCACACACGCAAGTCGCAGCTGCGCATGGACCACCGTGGCGAACCCGGGCCTCGCACCGTGCAGATCGCCGGTGGTGACGCCAAAATGCTGGCAAGGGCGGCGCGGCTCAACGCCGACCAGGGCGCCGAGATCATCGATATCAACATGGGCTGCCCGGCCAAGAAGGTATGCAACAAGGCCGCAGGCTCCGCGCTGCTGCGCGACGAGGCCCTGGTGGCCGAGATCCTCGAGGCGGTGGTGGCCTCAGTGGACGTGCCGGTGACCCTCAAGATCCGCACCGGCTGGTGTGCCGACAGCAATAACGGCTTGCGCATCGCTCGCCTGGCCGAGGCCGCCGGCATACAGGCATTGGCCGTGCACGGCCGCCACCGCCAGCAGCGCTATACCGGCAGTGCCGAGTACGACACCATCGCCGCGATCAAGGCGGCGGTGGGCATTCCGGTATTCGCCAACGGCGACATCGACTCGCCGGAGAAAGCTGCCGCCGTCCTCGACTATACTGGGGCAGATGCGGTGATGGTGGGCCGCGGCGCCCAGGGCAACCCTTGGATCTTCCGCGAGATCGACCACTATCTTCGCCATGGGGAGCGCCTGGCGCCCCCGGCCGATGATGAGCGCGCAGCCGCGCTGCGCGACCACCTCACGGCCCTTCACGACTTTTATGGTGAGCACATGGGCGTTCGCATCGCGCGCAAGCACGTTGGCTGGTATCTAGCCGATGACAACCGCCTGACGGCGGAGACCGAGCGCGAACTCAAGGCCACCTTCAACGGCCTCGAGAACGCCACCGCCCAACATCGCTTCATCGACGACTGCTTTCGTCACGCCTGTCCGTTGGCCGATGCGCCGAAGAGCGTGACGTCGAAAGGAATCCGAGCCGCATGACCAGCCAAGCCTTTCCCCCGAACCCCGAGATGCCTGGACACCACCAGGAACTCACCGGGTTGGACGGCGAACACCCGCAGGCGCTCGACGAATCCGTTGGCCAGCGACCGCTGCGCGAAGCGGTGGACCTCGCCATGCGCCGCTATTTTGCCCATCTCGATGGCGGCGAGGTTACCGGGCTCTTCGCCATGGTGATGACCGAAGTCGAGGCACCGCTGCTCGCCGCCGTGCTCGAACACACCCAGGGCAACCAGACCCGCGCCGCCGAAATGCTCGGCCTCAATCGTGGCACCCTGCGCAAGAAGCTCAAGCAGTACGACCTGATCTGAACGTTCACGAAGGCAGCCTGAGGGCTCCCTTCCGCATGTCAAGCGCATGCCCACCGGATTCTTCGTCCCACCCGTCAGCAGAGAGTGACTCCCATGGTTCAAGCCTCCCCCCCCCCGGTCCGCCGCGCCCTGATCAGCGTCTCGGACAAGACCGGCATCGTCGACTTCGCCCGCGGCCTCAGCAAACGTAGCGTCGAACTGCTCTCTACCGGCGGCACCTTCCGCCTACTTCAGGAGAGCAACATTGCCGTCACCGAGGTGTCTGAACACACCGGCTTCCCGGAGATCATGGACGGCCGAGTCAAGACCCTGCACCCCAAGATCCACGGCGGCATTCTCGGTCGCCGGGGCCAGGACGACGCGGTGATGGCCGAGCACGATATCGCGCCCATCGACATGGTGGTGGTCAACCTCTACCCCTTCGCCCAGACCGTGGCCAGGCCCGACTGCACCCTCGAGGATGCCATCGAGAACATCGATATTGGCGGCCCCACCATGGTGCGCGCCTGCGCCAAGAACCATGCCCACACTACCATCGTGGTAGACGTCGACGACTACGCCCGGGTACTGGGTGAGATCGACGCCCAGGAAGGCGCGGTGTCTGATGCCACCCGCTTCGACCTGGCCGTAAAGGCTTTCGAGCACACCGCCGGCTACGACGCCGCCATCGCCGACTACCTGGGCCAGCGAGTCCCCGGCGGCGAGGACGGCTTCCCACGCACCTACAACCTGCAATTCGAGAAGAAGCAAGCGATGCGCTATGGCGAGAACCCGCATCAGAATGCGGCCTTCTATATCGAGGCCGGCGCCAGCGAGGCCAGCGTAGCCACCGCCAGCCAGCTGCAGGGCAAGGCGCTCTCATTCAACAATGTGGCCGACACCGACGCCGCCTTCGAATGCGTCAAGGCCTTCACCGACACCGCCTGCGTGATCGTCAAGCACGCCAACCCCTGTGGCGCGGCGGTAGGTGCCAGCGCCCTGGAGGCCTACGACAAGGCCTTTGCCACCGACCCCACTAGCGCCTTCGGCGGCATCATCGCCTTCAACGTGCCGCTGGAGGCCGAGACCGCCCGCGCCATCATCGACCGCCAGTTCGTCGAGGTGATCATCGCCCCCGGGGTCGAGGCCGAGGCGGCCGAGATCGTCGCCGAAAAGAAGAACGTGCGTCTACTCGACGTCGGCGCTCACTGGCCCGGTGAGCGTGAGCGCGCCCACGACTTCAAGCGCATCACCGGCGGCCTGCTGGTGCAGGACCGAGACCTGGGCATGGTAGGCCGCGACGACCTCACCGTGGTCAGCGAGCGGGTTCCTACCGAGCAGGAGCTGCGTGATCTGGCGTTCGCCTGGAAGGTAGCCAAGCACGTCAAGTCCAACGCCATCGTCTATGCCAAGAATGGCCAGACCATCGGCGTGGGTGCCGGCCAGATGAGCCGCGTCTACTCGGCGAAGATCGCCGGCATCAAGGCCGCCGATGAAGGCCTCTCGGTGCCCGGCTCGGTGATGGCCAGCGATGCTTTCTTCCCCTTCCGTGACGGCATCGATGCCGCCGCCGCCGCGGGCATCGCCGCCGTCATCCAGCCTGGCGGCTCGATGCGCGACCAGGAGGTGATTGACGCCGCCAACGAAGCCGGTATCGCCATGGTATTCACCGGCATGCGCCACTTCCGCCACTGACGCCGGCGACCCCGCGTGAGTAGCCACAAAAAACCCGCCGAGGAGATACTCCTCGGCGGGTTTTTCAGTTCCTGACCCCGCATCCTATAAGGGGAAAACAGGCCAAATGGCTGTCAGCCCAGGTCGATGCAGAGGTACTTGGTCTCGAGATACTCCTCCAGGCCCTGGTGGCCACCCTCGCGGCCGAGGCCTGACGCCTTGACCCCGCCGAAAGGCGCGGCGGCATTGGAGATGATGCCGGTATTGATACCCACCATACCGTACTCCAGGGCATCGGCGACGCGCCAAACGCGGCCCAGGTCCCGAGAGTAGAAGTAGGCAGCGAGGCCATACTCGGTATCATTGGCCATCTCCACCGCGCTCTCCTCGTCGTCGAAGGGGAAAACCGCTGCCAGCGGACCGAAGGTCTCCTCCTTGGCTACCTTCATGCTGGCATTGGCGAAGCTGATCAGGGTCGGGGTAAAGAAACTGCCACCCAGGGGGTGCGGATGGCCGCCCATCAGCAACTCGGCGCCCTTGTCCACGGCATCCTGAACATGCTCGCTAACCTTGGCCACCGCGTTGTCGTCGATCAGCGGGCCGATATTGATACCGGGCTTGGTGCCGTCGCCCACCTTGAGTTCGCTGTGCATGGCCACCGCGAGCTTTTCGCAGAAAGCATTGACCACGCTGGACTGAACCAGGAAGCGATTGGTACAGACGCATGTCTGACCGGCATTGCGAAACTTGGCGGCCATGGCACCTTCCACCGCCGCGTCCAGGTCGGCATCCTCGAAGACGATAAAGGGCGCGTTGCCACCAAGCTCCAGGGAGATCTTCTGGATATGCTGGGCGGCATTGGCCATCAGCTCGCGACCCACCTCAGTGGAGCCGGTGAAGGTAATCTTACGGACTAGCGGGGACTCGGTCATGGCCGCAGCGATCTCGCTGGCACGGCCGGGGACCACGTTGAAGACACCGCGGGGGACCCCGGCGCGCTCGGCCAGCAGCGCCAGCGCCGTGGCGGAGAAAGGGGTCTGGCTGGCCGGCTTGCACACAATGGTGCAGCCGGCCGCCAACGCGGCACCCGCCTTTCGGGTAATCATCGCCGCCGGGAAGTTCCAGGGGGTAATGGCTCCAACCACGCCCACCGGCTGTTTGGTGACAAGAAGACGCTGGTTGGGCTTGGCAGCTGGGATGGTCTCGCCATAAACACGCCTGGCCTCCTCGGCGAACCAGCGCAGGAAGCTTGCTGCGTAGGCAATCTCGCCGGCCGCCTCCTTGAGCGGCTTACCCTGCTCAAAGGTCATGATCATGGCCAAGTCGTTCTGATGCTCGAGCATCAAGTCGTGCCACTTCATCAAAATGTCGGCCCGCTCCTGAGCGGTCAACGCCTTCCAGGCCGGCAGGGCGGCATGGGCGGCCTGAATGGCACGCTCGGTCTCGGCGCGCCCCAGACGCGGCACATCGCCCATGGGCTTGCCGGTAGCCGGATTGAGCACCTGGATCTGCTCGCCGCTATCGGCGGCGACCCAGCTGCCGTCGATATAGGCAAAAGGGCAGTAGAGCTGAGTTTCCTTGAGGGCTTCCATGGGGATCTCCTAGGGGCAAGGCGGTGTTGTTATAAAGGCGGCAGGGCGCGGCCAGTTGGCAAGGCAGATTCTAGGATACGGGACCTTGGCTGGCCTGCGCTATGTCTCTATGAGAGTTCGTCATCAGAGTTCGTCATCAGAGTTCGTCATCAGAGTTCGTCAATGGCGTTTTCGTCTTCCGCAGGCACCATCGGCGCTTCATTGGACATCCGCTGCTCTTCATCAGACGTCGTGAACTGGGCAGGCGGCTCCAGCATGGCGGTCATCAAGGCGAGGATCAGCACCAGAGCGATGGCCAGCCAGCAGAAGGCGCGGCCAATGTAACGAGATGGATCGCGGCGAATCTGGCGAAGACCGATCAGTGCCATGACCGCGACAGCCATGTTGAGGGGGACCAATGCCCCCTGAAACAACAAGGCAAATAAGGCTCCGACCATGGCACCCATGGCCCAAGGGGAATAGCGGCGCCGGGCAGGCGTCGGGGTTTGATTATCGACGTTCAAGATGACTCCCGATCGATCAATGTGATGAGGCCAGTCATATGCTAAGCGCAAAAACCCCGCCACTCAAAGCGACGGGGCCTCACGAAAGCTCACCGTTGGTCGTTCAAGCGTTGCGACGTGGCTCACGGCTGGCGGACAGGGTAATCGAAACCGAGTCGGCAAAACGAAGCGCATGGGGCTTGTCGATCTCCACCTGGGCCGTAAGCACAGGTTCATGCCCCATGATGAGGTCAAGGACTTCTCGGGTCATTCGTTCGAGCAGCAAGAAACGGTTACCCTCCACATGGGCAATCACCTCTTTGGTAATGGTGCGGTAGTTGAGGGCCTGTTCAATATGGTTGAAGACCACCGCCTTGTCGGCATGATAGCGAATCACCACATTGATTATCACGTCCTGGCGATTCTTTATCTCCTCCTCCTTGATCCCTATATGGGTGCGCAGGCGAAGGTTCTTGATACGAATGGTGGCCAGATCATGATCGAAGTGCTGATCATCGATGGCGTGCATCGGCATGGCCTTTCTCCTTGGCGTGATAGCCTCAGCGTCCGTTGACCAGGGTCAGGAACTCGTGACGAGTGGAAGGGTTGTCGCGGAAGGCGCCCAACATGACCGAGGACGTCATGCTCGAATTCTGCTTTTCTACTCCCCGCATCATCATGCAGAGGTGTTTGGCCTCCACCACCACCGCTACGCCTCGGGCGTCGGTCACCTGCTGCACCGCTTCAGCGATCTGGCGAGTCAGGTTTTCCTGTATCTGCATGCGGCGAGCAAACATGTCGACAATGCGCGCGAACTTGGAAAGACCCAATACCTTGCCGCTGGGCAGATAGCCGATGTGACACTTGCCGATGAAAGGTAGCAGATGGTGTTCGCACATGGAGTAGAGTTCAATATCCTTGACAAGCACTATCTCATCGGTTTCGGACTCAAATACCGCACCGTTGACAATCTCTTCCAGAGACTGCAGGTACCCATGGTTCAAGAATTGCATAGCCTTGGCAGCACGCTTGGGCGTATCACGCAGGCCCTCTCTTTCCGGATTCTCGCCGAGAGCAATCAGTATCTGCCGGTAGTGGTTGGCGATTTCTTCGGTCATCGTCGGGCCCATCCTGGTCGTTTTACATGTACAGAAGATATACATGAAATCGATTATGTACAACCTAGTTTGTCTTGACTTCGCATTCTAGCGCAAGCTGCACGGCGGCGCAGGTCCGTCACGTGACAACCTGACGCACCCTGCAGACCCTGTGAACAGGAGGGCTCTTCTCCCCTGTGCTAAAATCGTCCCTTCCATGCAGTGCACGACTTCTGCCGAGAGCTCGACATGACCAAGACACCTACGATTCTGCTGCTGGCCGCCCTGTTCACTCCGTCTCTGGCGCTGGCCGCGACCCTGGAATTGCCCACTGAGACACGTCTCCAAGTACAGGTGATCGATTCGCTTTTCCTGAATGAGAACGAATCACGTCTCGACGATATCTTGATACGCCCGGCCGCCAGCGCCCAGGGTTCCCACGAACTTCCGAGCCACTGCGTCATGGTGGGCGATGCTCTGATCGATGGAGAGCGAGTGCGCATCACAACCAAATCCGTGACCTGTATCGCGACCCAAGGCAGTGAGAGTGAGATCTACAGCGGTGACATCTCGGCGGCAGCTTATGATGAAGATGGCAGCTTCGGCATTGCCGCCTGCGAAGGCTCACGCTGCGAGATTACCCCCGAGCAAATCTTCGAACTGCGCCTGGCAAGTGACCTGGTCATCGAAGAGCAGGAAAATACTTCCGAGCAGATCAATATTCAGCGTCGTCAGCTCGATGATGGCGAAGCTGCCGCCCCGTCCCCCACCGAATAACTGTTTCACGACCAGACGTCGCAGTGTTCCCCGTTGTCAAAGCCCCCTCCGAGGGGGCCTTGGCAACCCGGTTTTCAAGGGTCAGGACAGCCAGCGAGGATCACGCTCCAGTATCTGTCTTTGCTGCTCCAGTGAGCGGATCTGACCGTCCCAGTAGCCCTCATCGGCCAGCCAGGGAAACGCTGCTGGAAAGGCCGGATCCTCCCAGCGAGCCACCAACCAGGCGCTGTGGCGCAACAAACGTAAGGCGCGCAGGGGCTCCATCAAGGAAAGCTCACTGCGGTCAAAATCGCGCTGCTCCTCATACCCTTCCATCACCTCCGATAGTTGCATGTGGCGCTCCTCGGGCTGGTCCGCGGTAATCAGCATCCACAGATCCTGTACTGCCGGAGCCATCAGACAGTCATCGAAGTCCACCAGCGCAAAGTGCTCGTCGCGCCCCAGGATATTGCCGATATGGCAGTCGCCGTGGACGCGGATCGCCCGATCGGCGGGCCAGGCGGAATCTGCCAGCCGTTCGTGGAGCGCATCGGTGATACGCGCATAGGCATCACGCTGACGACGACCTAGCCAGGAACTGGCTAGCACTCGCTCACGTGCCTCTCGAACCATCTCATCCAAGTCCATGGCGCCACGATGAACAAAACAGCCGCGCTCGCCCACGGCATGAACGGCGCCGATCAGTTCGCCGAGGGCAAAAAGATGCGCCGGGTTCTCCAGTTCCGGGGCCTGGCCAGGCAGGCAGGGAAAAAGCGAGAAGCGAAAGCCCTCCGCACGATGAAGGCTTGTGCCCTCGGCATCGCGCCAGGGAGCCGCCACCGCCACACCGGCCGCCACCAGCTCGGCCAGGAAATCGTGCTCCTCCTGAATCCGCTCATCGCTCCAGCGCTCCGGGCGGTAAAACTTTACCACCCAGCGTCGACGATCCTCGTCATGCACCAAATAGACCCGATTCTCGTAACTGTTGAGGGTAAAGGGTTCACCCGGCAGCCAGAAGCCCAGCGATTCCACCGCCGCCACCACCCGAGCGGGAGAGAGGGTGGCAAAGGGATGAGGCGAAATTTCCATTGGGACAGTCCCGGCAGTAAAACCCACATGCTAACAGAGCCGTCGGCTTTCAAGGCTATTGCCGATAGCGTCCAACGCTCGGGCTGATCTGTCGGAAACGCGCAAGCCTCCCTCGCTTTTCGTAACGGCGAGAGCCCTACGTCAGCTTTCCTGCAGCGGCGTACGCGCTATCGCCCAAGCCTCGACCTCTCCAGCGCCGGCCGCAAGGCAGGCCACGGCCAGGGACCCCAGAGTCGCTCCTGTCGTCATCACGTCGTCCACCAGCACCACCCGTTGCGGTAGCGCCGCCTCGATCACGAAGGCGCCACTCAGATTACGGCGCCGCTCGTCGCGGTCCAGCCCACGCTGGGTCGGCGTATCGCGGCGACGCTGAGCCCGCACCAGCGGCAATTCGAGACGGCGAGCCAGACGCCGCGCCAGCCACTCTCCCTGGTCGAAGCCGCGTTCCCGTGCGCGCCGGGGATGCAGCGGCACCGGCACGAGCGCTTCCGGCCAGGCCAGCGCCGTCTCGGGCAGTCCGGCTTCCAGCAGCGCCAGCAACACCGCCCCGGCCCGGGGTGAGGCCTCGAACTTGAAGCGCTGCACCAGACGAGCCACCTCCTGCTCGTAGCGCAGCGGCACTCGGCTGCATTCGAAGGACGGCGGGTGGCGCAGGCAGCGGCCACATAGCCTCGCCTCGGGCCGCCCGGGCAAGGGCTCTGCACATCGCGGACAGGCCGGCAGGTTCCAGGGCAGCGCGACGAAGCAGTCCTTGCACCAGGGGCGCTCCCTGTCGGTTATCCCCAGACAGAAAACACAGCGTCCGGGCAGCTGACGGCGGAGAAAATGGTCAACTTTTATGCTCACTCGGGTTGACAAAACCCGCCACTGGGATAGGCTTCCCGTCAACTTGTCTATGACATCAAAGTTTACCATAAGCGAGCCCCCTATGCCGGATGCGACCTCAACCGCCGATTCCTTTACCCTAGCCGCCAGTGCCCAGGCGCGCCACGACTGGGCCATCGACGAGATCGAGGCGCTCTTCGCCCTGCCCTTCAACGACCTGCTGTTCCACGCTCAGCGTGTCCACCGCACCCACTTCGACCCCAATGCCGTACAGGTCTCCACCCTGCTGTCGATCAAGACCGGCGCGTGCCCGGAGGATTGCAAATACTGCCCCCAGTCCGGCCACTACAACACCGGACTCGGCAAGGAGAAGCTGCTCGAGATCGAAAAGGTGGTGGAGCAGGCCCTCGCCGCCAGGGAGGCAGGTGCCAGCCGCTTCTGCATGGGGGCGGCCTGGAAAAGCCCGCGGGATAAGGACCTCGGCGCGGTGTTGGAGATGGTACGGCGGGTCAAGGCGCTGGGGCTCGAGACCTGCATGACCCTGGGCATGGTGGACAACGACCAGGCGGGCCGACTCGCCGAGGCCGGGCTCGACTACTACAACCACAACCTCGACACCTCGCCTGAGTTCTACAGTGAGATCATCACCACCCGCACCTACGCCGACCGCCTGGAGACCCTGGGCCATGTGCGCGAGGCGGGCATGAAGGTATGCTCCGGCGGGATCCTTGGCATGGGCGAAGCACCCCGGGACCGCGCCGCCCTGCTCCAGCAGCTGGTGCGGCTCGAACCGCACCCGGAATCAGTGCCGATCAACATGCTCGTCAAGATACCGGGCACTCCCCTCGAGCACGTGGAGGACCTTGACCCGGTCGAGTTCATCCGCGCCATCGCCGTGGCACGCATCCTGATGCCAACGAGCCACGTGAGGCTCTCCGCTGGCCGCGAGCATATGAACGAGTCCACCCAGGCACTGGCCTTCCTGGCCGGGGCCAACTCTATTTTCTATGGCGAACGGCTGCTGACCACCGCCAACCCCCAGGCCGAGCGCGACCGGGCGCTATTTGCCAAGCTCGGCCTGCACCCGGAGCAGAGGGACACCTGTGTCGATGACGACCGCGCCCAGGCCATCGTCGAGACCGATCTCTCGCGTCAGGCAGCGCAGCAGGCCGCAGCACTGGCCACCGAGCTGACCTACGACGTCAGCGGCGCCTGAGCTTGAGCATCGATTTGTCCTCGCGACTCGCCTCCCCGACCCCAGGTTCGCCGCAGCGGCAATGACCAGGGACTTCTCGATGCTCATTGACTTCCGAGTCAATATCCGTAAAATGTTGACGCCTGCTAGTCCGTGCGGATGTGGTGGAATTGGTAGACACGCCAGGTTTAGGTCCTGGTGCCTTCGGGCGTGGAGGTTCAAGTCCTCTCATCCGCACCATTTGATTTCATTAGCCTTTCTCCCTTCTTGCTTCATCTAGCCGACGCACTTGATTATCGGCTGTGCCTGGATTGTGACCCATCCGATTGACCGCTTGTCTCACTCGATGATGAACATCCTGCGTACCTTTGATGTCGATGGACGCCGCGACCTCCGGCTCCGCAAAACCAGGCAATCGATCATCCTCGTCGCGCGATGGACGTACCGGCAGGTGCAGGGCGCTGCCCTTGTCGAAGAGCGTCAGACGCACGTCCTCGGGGGGCGCCCAGGCCAGGGGCCAATAGGACGTGGAGAGCAAGAGCCTTAGCCGATGACCGCGGGGAAATACCTGATCCACATCGTTGAGCTGCACGCAAACCCATTGCTGCCGGTAGACTTTCCAGTGCCTCCACCTCGACTCAACGATCCCGTCGGCCTGCAGCACGAAGGATACGCCGCATGTCCCTGAGCAAGACCCAGTCCAGTTTCTACCGCCGCCTCTACGTCGCCCACCTGGTGGCGGGGGGCACTGCCAGCGTGCCTGCCATCACAGCGGCTACCGGCATGCCGCGCCGCACCGCCCAGGACACCCTGGCGGCGCTGGCCGAGCTGGATATCGTCTGCGAGTTCGAGCGCGACGAGGGGGAGCGTCACAATATCGGGCGCTACGTGATCCGCGACTGGGGCCCCATCGACCCGCGCTGGGTGGCGGCCCATGCCGACCGGCTGAGGCAAGCCCTGGGCTATCCGGAGATGGCGTGAGACGCCTTGGCAATGGCATCGCGCGTGCGTTGGCGGGGCTGCTGCTGACGGTGAGCCTGGCCGGCTGCGCCCAGGCGGTGCAGCAACAGCCCGGGCCAGGACCCGAGGCCGTCCGACTGGAGCCTGACTGGGCAGTGGCAGAGGACGGCTACCGGCTGCCGCTACGCCACTGGCCCGCCAACGATGAGCGTCACCACGAGCCCCGCGCTCTGGTGTTGGCCGTGCACGGCTTCAACGACCATGGCGGAAGCTTCGACGTCATGGCCGAGGCGCTGACACCTCACGGTATCGCGACCTATGCCCATGATCAGCGAGGCTTCGGCCTGACCGCCCAGCGGCGGATCTGGCCCGGTCACGAACGACTGGTGGACGACGTTCGCCACCTGGTCACGCTGCTCCAGGCCCGCTATCCCGAAACGCCCCTCTATCTGGTGGGCAAGAGCATGGGCGCCGCGGTGGTACTGCTCACCCTGGAAGAGGACCCGCCGCCGGTGGCCGGCAGCGTGTTGATTGCCCCTGCCGTATGGGGCCTCGACGCCATGCCCTGGTACCAGCGTGCCGGCCTCTGGCTGGGGATTCGGCTGATTCCCTCGGTCAGCTTCTCATCGAACACGCTGCGCCGGCTGGGCATCGAACCCACCGACGATCCCGAGATCAAGGCGCGCCTGGCCCATGATCCGCTCATCCTGCGCCGGGCCCGGGTCGACACCCTGCACGGCGTCAGCGTGACCATGGACCTGGCCCTGGAGGCCGCCCGCGACTTGCCCGCCCCGGCGCTGATCCTTTACGGCGACGAGGACCATGTGATCCCACCCGAGGCAATCTGCGCGCTGCTCGAACGGCTGCCAGAGTATGGCAATGATACCCCCGGCTGGCGCCTGGCCCTTTATCCTGACGGCTACCATATGCTGACCCGCTATACGCAGCGCGAGCGCACCGAAGCCGACCTCACCGCCTGGCTGCTCGACCCGAGCGCCGACCTGCCCTCCGGCCACGAGCAAAACCGAGACCAGGCTCGGGGCACCCTCTGCCGCTGAGGCTAGCACCGACTAGCTTCTGCAAATGTGATTGACATGTATCGAGATAGGACAGACATTGCGCTGATGAGCCCCAATCCATACGAATCCGACCCCCACGATGACGCCAGTTCTGGCCAGCTGCTGACACAGCTCGATGCCGCTATCGAGCGGCTTGCCGCCGCGAACGCCGTGGCAAAAGTCTCGCCCGTGTTCGAGGTCATCGACGCTGCGCGCCCCTTGATGTTCGATGCCAGCTGGCTTGAAATGCTTTACGCCCGTATTCCGGCGATCGAAGCCGCGGGCTTCTTTGGCGGTAGCGACTGGGACTATCCCCAGACGCTGGTCCCTTCGCTCGCCGTGCGTACCGTGCGCCATGGTGACCCCATCGCCACCCTGGTCGAGAGTCTGAGCCAGATTCGCCTGCTGGCCGTTGCCAAGGGCGACTACTCGCACCCATCGGTCTCGGCGGAACATGCCAATCACTTCCTCGCGCAGGTGATGGCCATGAACCTTGATATCGTGGTCAGCGACCTCCAGGAAAGCGACCGGCTGCGACCTGACCGGCTGGGTTATGCCGTCCAGAATCTCTACCACTACCTGCTCGAGCACTTGGGCTACCAGAATCTTCTGGAGCATTTGGTGGCAGAAGTCTGGCGGATCCTGGCACAGCGCCCCGTTCAGGTCGGTGGCGTCAAGCATATGGTGACCCAGATCGCCGCGTGCTTGAACTCGCCGGATACCCTGGTGGGAGAGGCCAGCGAGGATGCTCGCCAACTCGTCGATGCCGTCTTCGGCCCCACCGCAGGCTGCCGCGAGGACCCCGGCCTCGATGTCTACGCCGAGCGACTGGCGAGCATGGACGATGCGACCCTGTTGCAGGAAGCCATTGCCTTCGCCCAGGCCATGCATAGTACCGGCCTGGTTTCCCCCTACATGCCGGGATTTATCCGTTACCTGAGAATCCGATGGAATGCGCTGATCCCCACCGCACTGGGGTTAAGCCAGACGGGGGCAGATGCCTTTCACTGCTACCCCGCGCTGATCCACACCTTGATCGATGAGGCGCTGTTTCCCGAAACCAGTCAGGCCGCTTATGGGCTCGCCATGATGCTTGAACGAGGTATTCTGTACTCGCCCCCGGTAGCTCCCTCGCTGTGGCGACAGCTGAGGCTCTCGCTATGTGATGCCGCGGCAAAGAAGATTGCTGCTGTCTTCGGGAACCGGCGGTCGCCGGCGTGTTTTCTGCTTGCCGACGTTCTCAATGTGCTTGGTCGACCGCTAGGAGTGGGTCAAGGCAACTACCCCACGTGCCAGTCGACGCGTGCCCTCTCCATGTGGGCCTACAATACCCCGGCGGAACTGCTGCGGGTCGTCGCCTGGGCGGCGCGCGACGATGAAGTGGTCATGCGCTTCGAAGGCAACAGTATTTCCTCGCGTGAGCTCCGGACTGGCCTGGCGACCGAACCCCCCGTGGATGTCGATGCTGTTTCGCTATTGACCGTGCCACATCTCGATCGGGTTTACTTCGAAATGGGGCGCCGAAGTATCGGCCGCGGCGAAGACCCGCACAAGTGGGTCAACGCCGAATTCCATGGTGATCATGTAGGCCATGGGTTCCGCATTGCGGTCGATGTATTTACCGGCGGATTGAAGGACTTCGAAGGTTTTATCCGTGACTTCTATGCGGCGTATCACCCCTTCTATAACGGCAACATTCCGGTAATAAATCCGCAGCCTGCGGGGATTGCCGTGACCGATAGCGCCACACGTTTTCTAGGCTGGCATGCCATCACGATCCAGCGTCTTGCGCTCGATCCCAGCCAGGTCATGCGAGTGTATTTCTTCAACCCCAACAACGACAGCGGACAGGATTGGGGGCAGGACATCGTCACCTCGACCCAAGGTAATGGCGAACTCTATGGCGAAGCCTCGCTTCCGGTTGCCCAATTTGCATCTCGTCTGTATGTCTTTCATTATGACCCTTTAGAAAAGGGTGAGACGACCATTATTCCAAGCGATGAAGTGGATAGGGCCATGACGTTGGCCCGTAATAGCTGGGCATCGGGGCGCTAACCCAGATACCCGGTAGTCACGCTCGACAAGATCGCTCGAAACCGAGCGACAGCATCCTGCCCCAGGCAGAAGGAGAACAATATGTCCGTATCAGAAACTCCGGTAACCAATGACGTTTCAAGCTGGACCGATCCGACATTAGATTCGGTTCGAGGTACTGAAACGCCCAAGGACCCCAACAAGGGCTACATCGCCCTGCTGGGCTGGAGTGTCAATGCCATCAAGGCCGCGCAGAAATTTGATCGGCGCTACGTGGTAGTGGCGCCCGAATGGGCCGGCGATTTCTGTGAAGCCAACAACATCCCCTACATCTCCTGGGATTTTGTGCGCCTGAATGACCGTTCCATGGAAATTGCCGAACGGCTCAAGGCAGAAGGCGTCGACGTGGCCATCCCGCTGTTTGAGGAAACCGTCGAATGGTCAGGCGCGATCAACTCAGTGCTAATGGACAATCCGCGCATGTACGGGCAGTCCATCCTGTTCCGCGACAAGGCGCTGATGAAGCGACGCGCACAGCTGGGCGGCATCCGCGTGGGCATCTTCGAAGAGGCACACGAGAAAGAAGACATCATCCGCTTCATGAAACGCGTCAACCAGACGCTGCTGAAGCTTGACGGCGACCCGGATGACCCGATTCACGTCAAGGCCTTCGATAAGGCTGGCTGTCTCGGACACCGTATGATTCGCAAGATCGAAGAGATCGATGCCATCCCGGACGAAGAGTATCCTTTGCTGATGGAAAGCCACCTCGACGGCTGGGAATTTGCCGTCGAGGCCTGGATCCATGACGGCAAGATCAAGTTCCTCAATATCTCCGAGTATGTGACTCTGGGCTATTCGGTGTTCGTCCCCGCTACAAGGGAACTCGAGAGCTGGCGCAACGCCATTACCAAGCAGATCGAGAAGCTGATCAAGACGTTCGACATCCAGTTCGGTCTGATCCATCCCGAGTACTTCGTGGCGTCAGACGGTGAGATGTACTTTGGCGAGGTTGCCTATCGCCCACCCGGCTTCAAGGCTTTCGAGCTGATCGAGCGCGCCTACGGATTCAGTGCCTACCAGGCCTCTATGCTGGTCTTCGATCCCAAGAGCACCCAGGAAGAGGTCGATGCCTTCTTCCCCCGCGAAGTGGTTGATGCGAAAGGCTATGCGGGCTGTTTCGGCGTATATCCGAGGCGTCGTGTCGTCAGCAAACTGGAGATGCCCAAGGAAACCATCGAGCACCCGTACTTCGAATCCCACGAGCTGGTCGCACCGGCCGAAGAAACGGTTCCGGATCGTTCGGCCTTCGGCACGCACTGGGGTCTGTTGTTCTTCTTCGGTGACGACCCGATCGTCATGCGGGACCTGCTCAAGGCACAAGAGGACCTGGACTTCTACGTCTAGCCACTCGTTCAGCGCCGACACGTGTCCACGCTGACATGACCGGGGGCAGGGCTTATGCCCTGCCCTTTTCATGTTTACCCACTGTGACACTCAATACGACAAGACGTTGACGACGTCGACCGCTTTCGCGGATAGACTCATGGCCAAGGTACACAATAGGTAACCACGGATGAGAAAGGTCCTGATAGCTTTGGCCGCCTGCGCCGCCCTGAGCGCCAACGCCGACACCCTCCCGGATACCGCTGGCGGCGAGCTAAATGACGGCTCAGTCCCGGAAAGCGATAGCGATTTTCCCCTCTGGGCCAACGAGCAGATTGACCCCATGCATGACAGCGTGTCGCGCTGGGTCGAAACCACCTCGCGCAGACTCGACGCCTTCTTCGGCACCACCGACGCCCTGACCATCGAGAACGACTCCTACCTGCGTATCAGCCAGGGCTCGCGCTGGAAGGAAGGCGAGGACTTTAGGCAGGACGTTGGCGTCCGGTTTCGTCTTGATATGCCCACCACCGAAAAGCGCCTGCGACTGATCATCGAAAGCGAACCGGAGGAAACTCAAGGCACCCTGGCCGAGCAGGACAACCAGCTGGTGGATGATCGTATCAGCGGTGTGGAGAGCCTGCGTATCGGTCTGAATCGTCTGGGAAGCCGCGACAAGAGCGAGCGCTGGAATACCCAGGTCGGCGCCGGTGTTCGCGTTCGGTTGCCTCCGGACCCTTACGCGCGCGTGATTACTCAGCGCCTGTGGACCCTCGACGACGGCCCTTGGCAACTGGAAAGTGACAACCGCATCTCCTGGTTCAACAGGGATGGCTACTCTGCCCGCACCCGCTGGGACCTTGGCCGACCGGTGGGTGATGATCGCCATCTTCGCTTCATCACCAACGTGCAGTGGCGGGAGGAGGTCGACCGGCTGGAATTCAGCGAGACGCTAGAACTTAACCAGCGCATCGATCGACGCCAGGCAATCCGTTACAGCGCCGTCATGCTGGGCGAGAGTGGCTCCAGCCCCAGCATCGAGGACACTTACCTGCAGACACGATACCGGCGCAACCTGCACCGCGGCATTCTCTTTCTGGACGTGGCACCTACCCTGCATTTTCCCCGGGAGCACAACCGCGACCCGCGCTGGGCGCTGGACCTGCGGCTGGAGATGTACTTCCGCCGCAAGATCGATCGCGTGCGCCTATAATTCTTGCATAATGATCAGGAGACGAGATGCCTGATGCGCTCGAAAAATCGAGCCAACGTAACGCCATTGACCGTCTGATGGAAACTCGTCACAATTGATAAGAGTTATCACTTGCATCACGTCACGAGCCGATCATGAACACAGCGCACATGAGCACAGAGCGCCCCAAGGCCTACTACACCGCCGTCTTCCTGCAGGTCTCCTTTCGCGCCATCAAGCAATCGATGGCCGGCAAGGCCAGTGACGGCCTTCCCTGCTGGCTCGATACCCGTATGCTCGGCATGCTCGCGCGCGAGCTCAAGGCATGTGTCGACCAGACGCCCCACCCCACTGCTGCCCACGAGGCTCTGGAGACCGCAAGCGAAGAGTGCGATCAGCTCCTGGCCCGCTGCCCTGGGGACCTGGACAGCACCCTGTGCCATCGCCAACTGGACGCCATTCTAGAGGCCCTAAAGCGGGCCATTGAGGCGCTGACCAATGCACCAGCCCCTGCCGATGAATCTCGCTGGCAGAGCGCCTCACGCTATCTCGTTCAAGGCTGGAAACGCCTTTCTTGAGCACATGTCGGCATCGCCGCCGCTACTCCCCCGCCAACACCCGATAGCCCAGGGCCTCCAATGTGCATTGCTGCGACAGGGTCAGTCCGGAGGCAAGATCGCCCCTATCCTCCGGATGCCCCTGCAGTATCGCCATGCCAGTTCCGTCATGAGCGTACAACAACCGCTCACCGCATCGCCGGCATCCCCAGGCATCGCCGCCCTCATCATCCGCTGAAACATCGAGTTCGTCGGCACCCTGGCCAATCTGAATGGCTGCCAGCGGCCAGAAGGCCACCGGCTCGTCCCCGGTATCCAGGCCGAGGGCAAGGGGTGAACCGCCTACCAGCAGCGATAATGCGCCACAGTCGCAGGCGATTAGTCCATAGGGTCCGTTACTCATGGAGCACTCCCGGTCAAGAGGTGGTCAGTGTCGGTGCGCCATCCACCCTAGCGGTCAAGGTCAACCATGCCTAAGCGCCAGAATACCATCGTGGCGGCGAATCAGGCTCGTCAGCTCGATGCAGAACGGCGTCTCTTTATCCGGTACATATCGCTATCCGCATGGCTCAAGAGCGTATCGGCATCTTCTCCGTCTGCGGGATAGCGGGCCACGCCGATACTGCAGGAAGGGACGATCTCCACCAAATCAGGGCCCAACGGTTCGGCCAGAACCGCAAGAATCTGCTCCACCTTGGCGGATAGGGCATCCGGCGAGTGAATGTCCGTCAACAGAACGGTGAATTCATCACCTCCCATCCGAGCCACCGTGTCTGTCTCGCGAACGCAGCCTTCCAGCCGGCGTGCCACCGAGCAGATCACACGATCACCCATCGCATGGCCATGGACATCGTTGATCAACTTGAAATCATTGAGGTCCAGAAACAACAGAGCCAGACCACACTGATGTCGGTGAGCCGCATGCATGGCCGACGCCAGTCGGTCATAGAACAGCGAGCGGTTGGTCAGTCCTGTCAGGGGATCATGGTGGGCGAGGTAACGCAGCTCTTCTTCGGCCTGCCTCAGAGCCGACACGTCCCGCGCGACACCGATCCGAACCCCCTCCTCCTCGACCCAGCGGGCCGACCACAGGATGTGTACAACGCCACCATCCTTGCGGATATAGCGATTACGGAAATCGGTATGAGGCTGACCATTCATGACTCGAGTAATGGAAACCAGGGAGGCCGCAAGGTCATCAGGATGCATGTAGTCGGTAATGGTCGTCCCCGTCAGTTCATCAGCACGATAACCCAGCATTGCCTCACAGGCATCACTCACACAAACGATACGGTTGTCCCTATCGACCACGAAGACCGTGTCCAATATCAGGTTGATCAGCTTGGGATAGAGCGCTTGCAGGTCAACGGGCATAGGTCAGGAGATTCCGATTCACGTGGACTGATTGGTGTCCGCCCATGCTGGAAGACGGTAACCATCCTGCGAATTTTTCTGCAGGTCTGCCGACAATGCCATAGGCCTTGGGCATGTCGCTTGCCGCTTCGCGGCTAGCATCACCTGCGAAGTATGTTGATTGAGAGAGTTAAAGTCCCTGGGCACCCCTGCGCAACCAGTCGTGCATGAAGATAAGCTTGCGACGCACCTGGTCGGAAATCACAAAGGGATACAGGTCCGGCAATCCCATGGCGCGATTGATGTGGTTGACCGCCATGACCTGATGTGCTGCCACGTTAATCAAGTTCTCGGCATCGGCCTCCATATAGGGATCCCACCCAAGGTGCGGAAGATCGGCAGAAGACAGGCCTGCTGCAACGAAGCTGTCGGCGATATCCGTGAGATGAAGCAGGTGGGAAGCGGTTTCGGCCCAGTCCTCATGGGGGTGAGCGGACGCATAGGTGCTGACAAACCTCAAGCGCCAGTCCGGCGGCGGCCCATCATGGTAGTGACGCGTGAGCGCGGTAGGATAGTCCTGCCGCTCGTCGCCGAACATCTCTCGGAAGGCGTCGAGAAAATCCTCCCGCAGGCTGAGGCGCCACCAGAGCATGTGCGCGATCTCATGGCGCATGTGACCGATCATAGTGCGGTAGGGCTCTTCCAGCGCCTCGCGACGCGTCGTGCTAAGGACCGGGTCCGCCTCTGCCACGCTGATCGTCACAACGCCACCGACATGCCCCATGGGGACAGGGGTGTGGCCCTCGGCCAGCATGTGAAACACGGGACGAGCGCCGGGGTCCTCGGGCCGAAACCAGTTCCAGCGGCCCAGGTTATCCAGCACCCACCGCTTCGCCGCCTCGGTCTTGTTCCAATGGGGGATGGCATTCGGGATAGAGGTATCCGGGGCCAGCTCGGTCATGGCACAGGCACGGCAGAAGTCGCCCTCTTTGGGAGCGATCCAGTTACAGCCGATCACGTCGCGATTCGCACAGAACGGCGGCATGGTGATGAACGCCCTGGCCTGAGGGTCATAGGCAACCGGCGTGCCGGTGGCAGTCGCAAGGTTGTCGAACCACAGAGACCCGTAGCCGACGGGATTGGCGAAGACTCGCATGGGCATTAGCTCCTGGTAAACGGTGGAAGGCAGTGCCATCGGTAAAGATAGCGGCTGAAGGCTGCGTTCTAAGTATCAGCTTATCATTGGAGCGCCAGAAGCCCAGACACCTATTGCTCCCAGTCGCAAAACGTCAGAAACGCGATCGCCAGGGTCAGGTCGAAGCTGCCCCAGAAGACGTTGCCGGCCAGGCCGTCTCGATCGCGAAGGGAGTGGATCAAATCTCGAAGCCCAAACCGAAGTCCTCGGCGCTGATCGCCATCAGCGATTCGGCGCCGGCTTCGATGGCCTGCTTGTGGGCGCGGGTGCGCGGCACCAGGCGCTGATAATAGAAGCGCGCGGTGTCGAGCTTGGCACGGTAGAAGGCGGCTTCATCGGTCCCTTCGGTCAGGGCGGCGCGGGCCTGTTTCGCCGCACGGGCGAACAGATAGGCCAGGGTCACGTAGCCGGCGTACATCAGATAGTCGACGCTTGCCGCGCCCACCTCTTCGCGATCGCTCATGGCCTTCATGCCAATGCTCATGGTCAGCTCCCCCCACTCCTGGTTGAGCTTGGCCAGCGGGCGCACAAACTCGGCGAGTTCCGGGTTCCCTTCCTCGGCCTGACAGAACCTGTGGATCTCCCGAGTAAAGACCTTAAGGCTTTCGCCCTGGCTCATCAGCACCTTCCGGCCCAGCAGGTCGAGGGCCTGGATACCAGTAGTGCCTTCGTAAAGGCGGGTGATGCGCGCATCGCGCACCAGCTGCTCCATGCCCCACTCCTGGATAAAACCATGGCCGCCAAACACCTGAACGCCCTCGTTGGTCGCCTCGAAACCCACCTCGGTGAGGAACGCCTTGACGATGGGCGTCAGCAGACCCAGCAGAGTATCGGCCTTGTCCTTCTCGGCGGCGTCAGTCCCGTGCTCGACGATATCGATCATCTGCGCAGTGTAGAGCACCAGCATCCGGCCGCCCTCCGCGAAGGCCTTCTGGGTCAGCAGCATGCGGCGCACGTCCGGGTGCACGATGATGGGGTCGGCGACCTTCTCGGGCGCCTTGGCACCGGATAGCGCGCGCATCTGCAGACGATCGCGCGCATAGGCCAAGGCGTTCTGAAAGCTGGCCTCGATGAGGCCCAGACCCTGGATGCCAACGCCGATACGCGCGGCGTTCATCATGGTGAACATGCAGGCCAGGCCCTTGTTGGGCGCGCCTACCAGGAAGCCTTTCGACGCGTCGAAGTTCATCACGCAGGTGGCGTTGCCGTGGATCCCCATCTTGTGCTCGAGGGAGCCGCACGCCACGCCGTTGCGCTCACCGGGCTCGCCCGATTCGTTGGGCATGAACTTTGGCACCACAAACAGCGAGATGCCCTTCGAGCCCTCCGGCGCGTCTGGCAGCTTGGCCAGTACCAGGTGGACGATGTTATCGGCGAGGTCATGATCGCCGGCGGAGATAAAGATCTTGGTACCGGTGATCTCGAAGGCGCCGTCATCGGTGGGCACGGCACGGGTCTTGATCAGACCCAGATCCGTGCCACAGTGCGGCTCGGTGAGACACATGGTACCGGTCCAGGTGCCCTCGACCAGCTTGGTCAGATAGGTGGTCTTCTGCTCGTCGGTGCCATGGTGGCGCAGGGCGTCGGCGGCGCCGTGGGAGAGCCCCGGATACATGCCCCAGGCCAGGTTGGTGGAGCAGATCATCTCGTTGAGCACCATGGCCAGGGAGTGCGGCAGGCCCTGGCCGCCGTGCTCGGGGTCGGCGGCCAGGCTCGGCCATCCGCCCTCCACGAACTGAGCATAGGCGGCCTTGAAGCCCCTGGGGGCCTTCACGTCACCGCCCTCCAGCAGGCAGCCCTCACGATCACCGCTCTGGTTCAGCGGCAGCAGCACTTCGCGGGCGAAGCGCGCCCCCTCCTCCAGGATGGCGCCGACAACGTCGGGGCTGGCGTCCTCACCGCCGGGCAGGCGAGTGTAGTGGGTCGGATAGTCCAGCATCTCGTCCATGACGAAACGGATATCGCGCAGGGGGGCCTGATAGTCGGGCATCTCAACTCTCCATTTTCTTGGCTGCCGGTTCCACAGCCGGGCGCCGCCACATGAGGACGCAAAAGCGGCGGCGGCCGATTTCAAACATGCGTTTGAAATTAGCCGCCGCCGCGCGGAGAGTCAAGCGATCGTTTGATTTTCGATCTACTGCATGCGAATCCCGCCATCGAGGCGAATCACCTCGCCGTTGAGCATGGCGTTGGTGATGATCTGTTCGGCGAGTCGAGCGAATTCGTCGGGCTTGCCGAGCCGCTTGGGGAAAGGCACCGCGGCAGCCAGGGCCTGGGCGGCCTCGTCGGGGATCTCGCTCATCATCGGCGTCTCGAACACGCCGGGGGCGATGGCCATCACCCGCACACCGTGGCGAGAGAGTTCGCGTGCCGCCGGCAGGCTCATGCCCACCACGCCAGCCTTGGAAGCGCTGTAGGCGCACTGACCGACCTGGCCATCGAAGGCGGCGACGGAGGCGGTGTTGATGATCACGCCGCGCTCGCCATCCTCGCCTGGCGCGTTCTTCGCCATGGCCGCAGCGGCCAGGCGCATGACGTTGAAGGTACCCACCAGATTGATGTTGATGGTACGCAGGTAGGCGTCAAGGTCGGCAGGATTGCCCTCGCGGTCGACCAGCTTGGCCACGCTGACCACGCCGGCGCAGTGCACGACTCCCGCAAGACCCCGGCCATCGCCGAGGGCGATGGCGGCGTCCACGGCGGCCTGGATATCGTCACCCGAGGTGACGTCGCCGCGCACCGCCCGGGCGGCATCGCCCAGGCGCTCAGCGTGGGCCTCTACGGCATCGCTCAGGTCGCAGAGCACCACCCTGCCCCCCCCGGCCACCAGGCGCTCGGCGGTGGCCGCCCCCAGCCCGGAGGCAGCACCGGTAATCAGAAAGGTATTGTCCTTCACTTGCATGTTGGTTTCCTCGGGGTCGTCATTTCACCGGCGCCTTGTCGACGGCATCGGCACGCAGCTTGAAGCGCTGGATCTTGCCGCTCGGCGTCTTGGGCAGTTCCTCGACGAACTCGATCACCCGCGGGAAGGCGTGGGTGGAGAGCCGCTCGCGGACCTGCTTGCGAATCTCGTCGGCCAGCTCGTCGCTTGCTTCGAAGCCCTCGCGCAGTACCACGTAGGACTTGATGATCTCGCCGCGGATCTCGTCGGGCTGGCCCACGGCGGCGGACTCGGCCACCGCCGGGTGGGTCATCACGCTATTTTCCACGTCGGTCGGGCCCACCCGGTAGCCGGAGGTGGTAATGATATCGTCGTCGCGGCCGGCGAACTGGAAAGTGCCGTCCTCATTCTTGATGACCACATCGCCGGTCAAGTAGTAGCCTTCGGCGAAGGGGTGCTTCTCCTGCCAGGTGTAGCCTGGGAAGAAGTGCGCCGGGGAGTTCTCGATGTCCACGGCCAGCACGCCGGGCTCACCCGGGGGGAGCTCGTTGTACTCGGCGTCGAGGATCGCCAGACGGTAACCGGGCATGGGTACGCCCATGGCGCCGACGTGCTTGGGATGATCGAGGGCATGGTGGTTATTGCAGGTCATGCCGGTTTCGGTCTGGCCGTAGTGGTCCATGACCGAACAGCCCAGGGAGCGCTCCACCCAGGTCACCACCTCGGTATTGAGCGGCTCACCGGCGGAGCTGGCCGCGCGCAGTTCCAGGGTTTCGTGGGCGTTGTCGAACAGCCCCGAAGCCTTCATCAGACGGTAGGCGGTGGGCGCGGCGGCAAAGTTGGTGATGCGGTGGCGTTTCATGAACGCCAGGGCCCCCTCGGCGCTGAAGCCCGCCTCACAGAAGTGGGTGGTCACGCCCAGCAGCAGCGGTCCCGCGATAGCGTAGTAGAGGCCGTAGGCCCAGCCGGGGTCGGCCATGTTCCAGAAGAGATCGGTCTCGCGAAGGTCAACGGCCAATTCCATATAGAGAGCAAAGGCGGTCATGGCGGACAGCGGCACCGCCACCCCCTTGGGCTTGCCCACGGTGCCGGAGGTGAACATCTGCAGGAAGGGCGCATCGCGGGAGAGGCGCGGCGGGGTAGCCTGGATCGGCGAATGGGCCAGCGCATCGGCCCAGTCCTGATCGTCACCGTGCTCGGCGGTCGGACCGCCCACGGCCAACACCGGCGGGCACTGGGTCAGGCCATCGAACTTGAAGCGGTTGGCGTGATCGGTGATCACCAGCTTGGTGTCGGCGCGCCCCAGGCGATAGTCCACGGCGTCCGGGCCGAAGGCGGTGAACAGCGGCTGATAGACGGCACCGATGCGCCAGGTGGCCAGCACCGCCACCAGCAGCTGCGGTGAGCGCGGCAGCATGCAGGCGATGCGGTCACCCACGCCCAGGCCGCGCTCGGCGAACCAGCCGGCCAGCTTGGCGCTCTCGGCCTCAAGTTCGGCGTATGTCAGGGTGTTGACCTCGCCCTGGACGTCCTCCTGGACCAGCGCCAGCACCTCGCCTCGACCGGCACGCAGGTGACGGCCGCAGGTAGATTCGAAGGCGTTGGCCTTGCCGTCGCGGTGATCGTCCAGGCGGGCGATCATGTCGTCAATGGAAAAGGTCTCGAGGTAGGCACGATACTCGGGAAGGCTCGCTTGCGTGCTCATGGCAGTCCTCATCTGGCAGATTGTGGTTGTTGTCGGCTTTCTTGTGATTGTTGTCGGCTCTCTGGATAGATTCAGTTAACGTAAGCGTCAACCTATCAAGCGCTAGGTCCAAGCTAGCGATTCCTCGCGAACAGGGCAAGGCCGGGATCAGAACAAGCGACTAGACCATGGTAGAGCAAGCCACCAAAAGGCAGCTCGGTCAGGATGCAAAAAGAGCCGTTTTGACAGGCGACCAAGGATGTCGTGGAGGAAAGTCAGGCGGGACGGCGGGTAATCATGGCGACCAGTTCGTCGGCCAGGTCGTCGGGGGTACGCGGCCCTTCGGGGTCGTACCAGCGCACCGTCCAGTTAAGCGCCCCCATCACGAAGCGCGACACCAGGAAGCGATCACCGTGGATCAGTCCATCGGCCAGAGCCTCGTCGATCACCTGCTCCCACAGCGTCTCGTAGGCGTCCCGCAGGTGGCTAAGATGGGCACGGGCCTCGGGATCGAGCCGGCGCCACTCATAGAGGGCAACCACATGAGCGTTGCGGTCGGTGAGCAGGGTTTCCAGATGGGCGCGTGCCATGGCGTGCAGTCGAGCGTCCGCGCTGGTGTCGCAACGCGCCAGGGCGTCACGAGCCATCACCAGAGCATTCTGGGTTCCCTCTTCGATCACCGCCGCGAGAATTTCCTGCTTGTCGCGAAAATGATGGAACAGGCTGCCGGACTTTATGCCCATCTCCTGGGCCAGCATGCGGACGGTGGTGCGGTCGAAGCCCTCCTGAACGAACAGCTGGGCGGCTTGCCGGGTCAACTCCTTGCGGCGCGGAGATTCATTCATTACATTCATCGACGTTTACACTAGCGCTTGCTTGGTTGACCCTGAGAAAAGCACAGCCCCGCGAACGGGTCAACGCGCCGCGGGCCAACCGACAATCACAATGCGGCCCCGCGAGGGCCATAACGCCACATCGGGAGAACCGCCATGAGTCAGTCCAACGATATTTTCTTCCTCTCCGCCGCCCGCACCCCCATGGGGGGCATGCTGGGCAGCCTTGCCAGCATGACCGCTCCGCAGCTTGGCGCGGTAGCCATTCGCGCCGCCATCGAGCGCGCCGGTATCGAGGCCTCCGCCATCGATGAGGGGATTCTGGGCTGCGTGCTGCCCGGCGGCGTCAAGCAGGGCCCGGCTCGCCAGGCCATGCGCCAGGCCGGCATCCCCGACGCCATCGGCGCCACCACCATCAACAAGCTGTGCGGCTCCGGCATGAAGGCCACCATGCTGGCCCACGACCTGATCCGCGCCGGCAGCGCCGAGGTGATGCTCGCCGGCGGCATGGAATCCATGTCAAACGCCCCCCACGTGCTGACCAAGGCGCGCACCGGCTACCGGCTCGGCCACGGCGAGCTAAAGGACCATATGTTCCTGGACGGTCTGGAAGACGCCGAGACCGGCAAGCTGATGGGCGTCTTCGCACAGGACGTCGCCAGTGCCCGCGACTACAGCCGCGAACGCCTTGACGATTTCGCCATTGCCTCGCTGGAGCGCGCCATGGCGGCCACCAACGACGGCCACCTCAGCGCCGAGATGGCACCGGTCACCGTCACCACCCGCCAGGGTGAGAGCGTGGTGGATCACGACGAGCAGCCCTTCCAGGCCAAGCTGGACAAGATACGTTCGCTGCGACCCGCCTTTGCCAAGGAGGGCACCATCACCGCGGCCAACTCGAGCTCCATCTCCGACGGCGCCTCGGCGCTGATACTCGCGAGCGCGTCCGCCGCCGAACGCCTGGGTGCCAAGCCATTGGCCCGCATGCTGGGCCACAGCACGCACTCTCAGCATCCCAGCGAGTTCACCATCGCCCCGGTGGGCGCCATCGACAAGCTGATGAAGACGCTTGGCTGGAGCGTGGACGACGTGGATCTCTTCGAGATCAACGAAGCCTTCGCGGTGGTCACCCTGCTGGCCATGGACGGGCTCGACATCCCCCACGACAAGGTCAACGTCTTCGGCGGCGCCTGTGCCCAGGGCCATCCCATCGGCTCCACCGGCTCGCGGATCATCGCCACCCTGATCCATGCTCTGCGCACCCGGGGCGGCAAGCGCGGCATCGCCAGCCTGTGCATCGGTGGCGGCGAGGCCACCGCAGTGGCCGTCGAACTGGTCGATTGATGGAGGCCTTTACCCTCGACACTCCGGCGGGCGGCATCCATGTCGCCCGCTGGCGGCCGGCACGGGCAGCGGACCTGCATGAACCCATCGTGCTGCTCCACGACTCGCTGGGCTGCGTGGCGCTGTGGCGCGACTTTCCCGAGCAATTGGCCAAGGCCACCGGTCGCGAAGTCATCGCCTATGACCGCCTGGGTTTCGGCCATTCCACGCCCTACCCCGGGACGCTGCCCCCCACCTTCGTCGCCGATGAGGCCCGGAGCACCTTCGTCGCGCTGCGTGAAGGACTGGGGCTCACGCGATTCGTGCTGCTCGGACACAGCGTGGGCGGCAGCATGGCCATCGAGACGGCGGGACAGCACGCCGATGCCTGCCAGGCGCTGATCACGGTGGCGGCTCAAGCGTTCATCGAGACGCGCACTCTGGCAGGCATCCGCGAAGCGGAGCGGGCCTTCGGCGACCCCGAGCAGATGGCGCGACTGGCCCGCTATCATGGCGACAAGGCCGAGTGGGTGCTGCGCGCCTGGGTCGACACCTGGCATTCCGAGGCCTTTCGCGACTGGCACCTGAACGATGCCCTGCCCCGAGTGGGCTGTCCCACCCTGGCCATTCACGGCGAGCGGGACGAATTCGGCTCCACGGACCAGGCCCGTCGCATCGCCGAGCTCACCGCAGGCCCCGCCGAGGCGCGGATTCTTGCCTGCGGCCACGTGCCTCACCGCGAGTGCCCCGAAGAGCTCGCCGCCATTGTCGCAGGCTTCCTGGCCGAGCCGGCCTAGCGGCGGCTGCTTTCCCATCCTGTATACCCAGGGGCCCCCGAGGCCCCTGCCACTGTTCAGTTTGCTTGTGCGACGCTGCTCACGCCCTGCCCGTGTCTGCTAGGCTGATCTTCCTGTTACCCCACCAAGGAGATCCCCATGGCTCACTTCCTGGTCTTCCTGGGCACGGCCCGAGACAGCACCCCACCCGCACCCGCTCGCCTCGGCCTGCGGGTGGCCCGTGCCTGCGTGCAGCTGCTCGAGGCGGATGGCGCCACCGTGGAGCTGATCGACCCGCTGGACATCGAGCTCGGCGGCGTCTTCAAGCCACACTTCGCCTATGCAACATCCCGGGTCCCCGAGGCATTGGATAGCCTGGCCGGAAAGATCGAGGCCGCCGACGGCTACGTGATGGTCAGCCCAGAGTACAACCACTCCATGAGCCCGGCGCTCTCGCACCTGCTGAATCACTTCGGCAGCTCCCTGTTCGCCTTCAAGCCCAGCGCCATCGTCACCTACTCCGCCGGTCAGTGGGGCGGCGCCCGGGCAGCGGTGGCCATGCGCACCTTCCTCTCGGAACTCGGCTGCCTGCCGGTCTCGGCGATGATCCACGTGCCTAGGGCCCAGGAGGCCCTCGATGAGGACGGCGGTTTCCAGGACGACCCGGACCGCTGGGTCGGCTACTTCGGCCGCACCCTGGGCCAGCTCGGCTGGTGGGCCGAGGCCGCCGCGAGCCATCGCGAGAAACGTGACCCGACCGAGGTCTCACCGGCCTTCCAGCGCGCCCCGGACCAACGCAGCGCACCCTGAGGGGGCTGCTCGCTTTGTGAGGCGACGCCCCCCCGGTCCAGCGTATTCGTGGCAATCAGCAAACGGGGTATGACATTGAGCATATATGATTATCCATATATTATAGATGTCATCAGAGCGCCATCCCCGACACCCCTCTTTCGATGGAGAGGCTCGACGGAGAGACCATGAACGTTTTGTTTCTTTGCACCGGAAACTCCTGCCGCTCCATCTACGCCGAGGCCGTGTTCAACTACCTGACCGAGACCCGGCACCATGCCTGGAGCGCGGGCAGCCATGCGACCGGCGAGGTCAACCCGCTGACGCTGATCTGGCTGGAGAGTGAAGGCATTCCCACCCGGGGTCTCGCCAGCAAGTCCTGGGATGACCTCGATGTACAACCCGACGTGGTCATCACCGTCTGCGATAACGCCGCCGGCGAGGCCTGCCCGCTCTTTCTTGGCCGGGCCGTTCGCGCCCATTGGGGCGTGCCCGACCCCTCGAACGCCGAGGGCAGCGAAGCCGAAATCGAGGCCGCCTTCGCCAGCACCTTTACCGCCCTGCGACAGCGCGTCAAGGCCATGCTTACCCTGCCGCTGAATGACCTCTCATCCGACGAACTAAGCAGCGCTCTGGAGAAGATCCACCATCGCCTGTCGCAGGAAGAAGGAGAGACGCCTTGACGACCCAACCTCTGGACGACCTGCCCAATATCGACCGCGACCTGTTCTGTGTGCCCGACGCCTCGAGCCTTGGCATCCCTGCGGACGGCGAGCATGCCCCGCGTATCCTGCTGCTTTACGGCTCGCTGCGCCGCCGCTCCTTCAGCCGCCTGTCCGTGGAGGAAGCGGGGCGACTGTTGCGAGCCATGGGTGCCGAGACGCGCATCTTCGACCCGCGCGGCCTTCCTCTGCCTGACGCCGAGGAAGCGACCCACCCCAAGGTCGCCGAGCTGCGCGAGCTGGCCGAGTGGTCCGAAGGCATGGTGTGGTGTTCGCCGGAGCGTCACGGTGCCATGACCGGCATCATGAAGGCCCAGATTGACTGGATCCCCCTGGCGTTGGGCGCGGTGCGCCCCACCCAGGGCAAGACCCTGGCGGTCATGCAGGTGAGCGGTGGCTCCCAGTCGTTCAATACCGTCAACCAGCTGCGCGTGCTGGGTCGCTGGATGCGCATGGCCACCATCCCCAACCAGTCATCGGTGCCCAAGGCCTTCATGGAGTTCGACGATAACGACCGCATGAAACCATCGCCCTTCTATGACCGTATCGTCGACGTCATGGAGGAACTGATGAAATTCACGCTGCTGGTGCGCGGTCGCTGCGAGGCGCTCACCGATCGCTACTCGGAACGCAAGGAGTCGGCGCAGCAGCTTTCAGCTCGCGTCAACCAGCGCACCCTCTGACAGGAGTCTTATCATGACCAGACAGCAGGACACTCAGTCACCCAGCGTCTCCGAGGGCATGGGGTTGTTCGAACGTTTCCTTTCACTCTGGGTGGCACTGGCCATCGTCGCCGGCATCCTGCTCGGCCAGTTTGCGCCGGCGATACCCGATGCGCTGTCGCGCTTCGAATACGCCCAGGTATCGATCCCCGTGGCGATCCTGATCTGGGCGATGATCTTTCCTATGATGCTGCAGATCGACTTCACCTCGATACTCGGCGTGCGCCGCCAGCCCAAGGGGCTGATCATCACCACCTCGGTGAACTGGCTGATCAAGCCCTTCACCATGTTCGCCATCGCCTGGTTCTTCCTGATGGTGGTGTTCGCTCCGCTGATTCCCGCGGAGCGCGCCAGTGAGTACCTGGCCGGGGCCATCCTGCTGGGCGCCGCGCCCTGTACCGCCATGGTCTTCGTGTGGAGCTACCTGACCCGCGGTGACGCCGCCTATACGCTGGTACAGGTGGCGGTCAACGACCTGATCATGCTGTTCGCCTTCGCGCCCATCGTGATCTTGCTTCTTGGCGTCTCCAATATCCAGGTGCCCTATGACACGGTGGCGCTGTCGGTGGTTCTCTACATTGTCATTCCGCTGGTAGCGGGCTATCTAACCCGCCGTACCCTGATTGCCCGTCACGGCATCGAGTGGTTCGACAACGTTTTCATGAAAAAGGTGGCACCGATCACTCCCATCGGGTTGATCCTCACCCTGATACTGCTGTTCGCCTTCCAGGGCGAAGTGATCCTCGAGGCACCGCTGCACATCGTGCTGATCGCCATCCCGCTGATCATCCAGACCTTCCTGATCTTCTTCATCGCCTACGGCTGGGCAAAGGCGTGGAAGGTGCCTCATAACGTTGCCGCCCCAGGGGCGATGATCGGCGCCAGCAATTTCTTCGAACTGGCCGTCGCCGCCGCCATCGCCCTGTTCGGGCTGCAGTCCGGCGCGGCGCTGGCCACGGTGGTGGGCGTACTGGTGGAGGTGCCGCTGATGCTGGCACTGGTGCGCATCGCCAACAAGACCCGGCACCACTTCCCGACGGCCGACGCGCCGGCTGCCGCCGAGGCGAAGGGCTGAGCCATGACCATTGAGGTCACCGCCCGGGCCCGCGCGTGGCTGAAAAAGAAAGGCGGTGTGGCCACCGTGCGCCTCTCGACCCGTCACGGCTGCTGCGGCGGCAGCGCCGATATCGCTGTGGCCGAGGCGCGCAGGCCGGATGAACCCGAACGCTACACCCGCCTCGAACTCGAGGGAGTGACCCTGCATATCGACCCAACGCTTATCGACCAGGGCCTGAGGATCAACGTCGAGGGCTTCCTGGGCCTCAAGCATCTCTTCGTGGAGGGCGCTTCCCCTTCTCGTTCCAAGGAGTGACACCATGTTCAAGCACATCCTGGTCGCCGTGGATTTCTCACCCGCCTTGCCGCTGTTGCAGGAGCGGTTGAAGACTCTAACCGCCTGGGGCACCGAGCGGGTGACGCTGATCTACGTGCTCAGCTCGCGCTATCCAGCCACGCCCGAGGAAACCCACCGTCCTCACTACCTGGCGAAGCTTTCTGAGCTTGCCGGCGATCTCGCCGCCCCGGGGCTGACCATCGACACTGAGGTGCGCAGCGGCGAACCCGGTGCCGTATTGACCGAGGCCGCCGACGAACTGGGCGCCGACCTGCTGTTGATTGGCTGTCGTGGCCACAACCGCCTGCACGAGTTCTTCCTCGGCAGCACGGCACTGGATGCCGCCCGCCTGACCCGGAAACCGCTGTGGCTGGAACCGGTGGCCGAGGCGCTGACCGGCGCCGACTATCGGCTGATGATGCTGGCCACCGATGGCTCCGACGCAGTGGCAGGCGCCGAGGCGCAGGCCGTGACGCTCGCCTCGCGCTTCCAGCGCCGCCTTGCGGTGACCGCGAGCTGTGCCTCCGAGGGCTGCTGCGAGCGGGAAATCGCAGATGCCCACCGCCACCTGGACAGCATCGCTGAACGCATCGAGGACCTCGAGACCCGAGTACTGGACGGCGACCCGCGCCGCGCCATCATCGAAGAGGCCAAGCGCGAAAAAGCCGACCTGATCGTTATCGGCAAGCGCGGGCGCAATCGCATCCAGGAATTTCTGCTCGGCAGCACCGCCGAGGCCATCGCCCGCGATGCCCACTGCCCCGTGCTGGTGGTGCCTCAAGGGACCTGACGCCATCCGCTGCGCCTGGAGTCTCATATTGCCTTGCCAACGATGACCTCTCTGATCCGACGCGTACCGCTGGCTGTCATCGTACTCGCCCAGCTCTGCGGCACCTCGCTGTGGTTTTCTGTCAACGGCGTTGGGCTCTCGCTGTCGCGGGACCTCGGCTTCACCGAAGCCGACCTGGGGCGGCTGACCCTCACCGTCCAGGCGGGCTTCATCGCCGGCACCCTGTTCATTGCCACCACCGGCCTGGCCGATCGTTTCCGCGCCAGCCATATTTTCGCCGCCTCCTGCCTGGCCGGCGCCCTGGCCAATGCCGGCTTCGTGCTGGCCGCCGACCAGATGCCCCTGGCAGTGACGCTTCGCCTACTGACCGGGCTGTGCCTGGCCGGCATCTACCCGCTGGGCATGAAGCTGGTCATCGGCTGGGTACCCCGACATACCGGTGCGGCGCTGGCCTGGCTGGTGGGCATGTTGACGCTGGGCACCGCCCTGCCCCATCTGCTGCGTGGCTCTACCCTGGGGCTGCCCTGGGAATGGCCGCTGCTGGGGGCTTCACTGCTGGCACTACTGGGCGGCGCCCTGATCCTGGCTCTCGGCGATGGACCGCACCTGCCACCTTACAGCGGCAGAACGCGGCTGCTCGACGGTCTGGCCGCCCTGCGTGAACGGCGCTTCCGTGCCGTAGCCGGCGGCTACTTCGGCCACTGCTGGGAGCTTTATGCCCTCTGGACGCTAGCCCCCTTCCTGGTCGCCCGGGAAGTGACGCGGCTCGACGCCACCGAGGCCTGGATTCCCTGGCTTTCGTTTTCCGTCATCGCCCTGGGCCTGGCCGGCTGCGTGGGCGGCGGCAGCCTGAGCCGTCGGTTCGGCAGCCTGTGGGTAGCACGTCGAGCCCTGGCCGCCTCGGGCCTGATCTGCCTGGCCTACCCGCTGATGACCTGGCTGCCGCCGGGGCTGCTGCTGAGCCTACTGGCACTGTGGGGGCTGACCGTGATCGCCGACTCGCCGCAATTCTCGGCTCTGGCCGCGGCCAGCGCACCGCGCGAACGAGTGGGCGCAACCCTTGCAGTGATGAACGCCGTGGGCTTCGCCCTGACCATCCCGGCCATCTCGCTTACCACAGCGCTTTGGGAAGTGCAGGGTGTCTGGGTGCTGTGGTGGCTGCTGCCGGGGCCGATTCTCGGCCTGTGGGTGTTGCGCCCCCTCTCGATACGCGATCCCGCATCCCAGGGCAGCACACCTTGAAAAGGCCCTTCACTGTGGGTTAGGGGGCATGTCACGGTGGGAATGTCCCGGGTGTGCTATACCGAGAGTCACGTCTTGAGAATCATCCCCTTAACGATACGAGGAAACACCATGTCATCACGTGACGTCGTCATCTGCCATCCCGTTCGCACCGCCATCGGCACCTACGGCGGCAGCCTTAAGGACACCCCCGCCACAGACTTGGGAGCGCGGGTCATTCAGGAAACCCTGACGCGATCCGGCCTGGCGGCCGACAAGGTGCAGTCGCTGATCATGGGTCACGTCATCCAGGCCGGCTGTCGCATGAACTCCGCCCGTCAGGCCGGCATCGGCGGTGGCCTGCCGGTGGAGGTGCCGGCGCTCACCATCAACCGGGTCTGCGGCTCCGGTGCCCAGGCCGTGATCAACGCTGCTCTGGAGATCTGGAGCGGCATGGCCGACTGCGCCATCGCCGGCGGCATGGAAAACATGGACCGCGCACCCTATGTGCTCCCCCAGGGCCGCTGGGGCGCTCGCATGGGCGACGTCACCATGCACGACACCATGCTCTTCGACGGCCTCAACGACGCCTTCAGCGGCAAGCACGCCGGCTGGCACACCGAGGATCTTGCCACCCGCTACAGCATCTCCCGGGATGACCAGGACGCCTGGGCGCTGCGCTCCCAGCTGAATTTCTCGAAGGCCCAGGAGGCAGGCCACTTCGACGCCGAGATCGCCGGCGTGGAGCTCACCAGCCGCAAGGGCACCACGACGTTTGCCCGCGACGAGCACAACCGCGGCGACACCACCGCGGAGTCCCTGGCCAGGCTAAAGCCGGCCTTCCGCAAGGAGGGCACCATCACCGCCGGTAACGCCCCGGGGCTCAACAGCGGTGCGGCGGCGATGATCGTCGCCGAGCGGGACTGGGCCGAGAAGCAGGGTCTCACCCCCATGGCTCGCCTCGTGTCCTTTGGCGTTTGCGCCGTGGACCCCGACTATTTCGGCATCGGCCCGGTGCCGGCGGTCAAGCAGGCGCTTGAGCGCGCGGGCTGGTCGGTTGGCGACCTTGATCGGGTAGAGATCAACGAGGCCTTCGCCGCCATCGCCCTGGCCTGTCAGCGCGAACTCGGCCTGCCGGAAGAGATTGTCAACGTGGAGGGCGGCGCCATCGCCCACGGCCACCCCATCGGCGCCAGCGGCGCGGTGTTGACCACCCGCCTACTGCATGCCATGCAGCGTAACGGCGAACGCCGCGGCATCGTCACCCTGTGTATCGGTGGCGGACAGGGCATCGCCCTGGCGCTGGAAATCCTATAGAGAAACCCTCTCGATAGGCCGCTGGTGCGCTTCTCCACATCGAGGACGTGCCAACGGCCCCCACCGACAACTTGCACCCAAGCACAGAGTCAACATGACGGCCAAGCAGAACATCCATCCCTGTATCGAATCCGCCTGGCAAGCCCACCGAGATGAGCTCCGGGGTTTTCTGATCAGGCACAGCGGCGATCGCGATGCCGCTGACGACCTGCTCCAGGGGGTCTATACCCAGGCGTTGGCCCACCGCGCCCGCTTCTGCCAACTGGACTCTCCCCGTGCCTGGCTTTTCCGCGTTGCCCGACATCAATGGATCGATCAGCAACGACGCGCAAGACGCTGGACAGGTGAAGAACCACCCGATGTGGTCACAGAGCCAAAGGCGGATTCTCCGGTCGAAAGCCTTGTCGACTGCATCAACCGTGCGCTGCCCGACTGCGCTCCGGCAGATGCCGACATCATCGAGCGGTGCGACCTGGAAGGAATGCGACAGGCCGACTACGCGACACGCCACGGTCTGACGCTTCCGGCCACCAAAACGCGGCTGCGTCGGGCCAGACAGCGGTTGCGTGAGCGGCTGATCGAGCAGTGTGACATCATCTTTGATGAGCAAGGACGCGTCTGTTGCCACCGGGCTCATCAAGGATAAGCCAAGTATTCCACATCTAAGGTGCATCCTTTTGCCTGGTGCTGCGTCTTCTTGTGTGACACCACCAATCACACAGGGGGAGGATGACAATGCTGGAGGTCTTTACCTGGCTGGCCGACTGGCTGGTCTACGGGATCGCCGGACTGGATCCCGAAAGCAAGCTTGGCACCTCGCTGCACTTCTTCGTCGAGGACACCACCAAGATCTTCGCGCTGCTGGTGGTGATGATCTATATCATCGCCCTGATGCGCGCCTCGCTGAACCTGGAGCGTGTCCGACACTATATTCACCAGAAACCTCGCCTGGCGGGCTATGGTCTGGGTTCCGGCTTTGGCGCCATCACCCCCTTCTGCTCCTGCTCGAGTATTCCGCTGTTTCTGGGTTTCACCAGCGCCGGGATTCCGTTGGGCATCACCATGGCCTTCCTGTTCACCTCGCCGATCATCAACGAGGTGGCGGTTATCATGCTGTGGAGCCTGCTGGGCTGGGAATTCACTCTGGTCTACATCGCCATCGGCATGGGGGTGGGCATCGGCGGTGGCATGATCCTCGATGCCCTCAAGAGCGAGCGCTGGCTGAAGGATTTCGCCGCCAAGGCCTACCAGCAGGCCGCCGAGGCGCCCCAGGGTGACGAGCCCGCCCCCGAGGCACCCTCACTCACCCTGAAGGACCGCCACGAATTTGCCCGGGACGAACTCAAGGAGATCGTCGGGCGAATCTGGAAGTGGGTGATCATTGGTGTCGGACTGGGCGCCGGACTGCATGGCTTCGTGCCGGACGGCTGGTTCGCCGACAACCTGGGTAGCGGCCAATGGTGGAACGTACCCGTTGCCGTGCTGGCCGGTCTTCCGCTCTACTCCAACGCCACCGGCGTCATCCCGGTAATGGAAAGCCTGATTCTCAAGGGCCTGCCGGTGGGCACCACCCTGGCCTTCTGCATGAGCACCGTGGCGGCCAGCTTCCCCGAGTTCATCATGCTCAAGCAGGTCATGCAGTGGCGCCTGCTGGTCATCATCTTCGTCATCCTGCTGGTCAACTTCATGATCGTAGGCTGGCTGATCAACCTGCTGAGCCCCTGGCTGTTCAGCGGATTTCACTGAAGGAGCTTAATTATGAAGAAGATCGAAGTACTGGGTACCGGCTGCAAGAAGTGCGTTACCACCGCCGAGCAGATAGAGTCCGTAGCGAGCGAACTGGGTATCGACGTCGAAGTGGAAAAGGTGACAGACCCGGCTGCCATCATGGGTTACAAGGTCATGTCGACCCCAGCCGTGGCCATCGATGGCAAGCTCTTTCATAGCGGCAGCGTGCCGGACCGCGGCAAGATCGAGACGATGCTTAAGGGCTAGTCACTCCTCCCCATGGTGGTGAGTCGGACAACCGGCAACAGCAACACCGTGGGGTTATCACTCCCTGCCAGAGCCCTCCGCCCCAAACGCCTCGCTGAGCGAGCCCTGGTAGCGCCAACCCTCTGGTACACGCAACTCATGGCTTTGACTGCCGGTCATCCGGCAGATCGCCACGCTAGGCGGCGTCCCGCCGATGCCGATATTTACCGTTTCAAAGGTCAGCCAGTCGCAGGGGGTGATCAGCCCCCGCTTCTGATCGGCGAAGGCGATATCCTCGACATTGCCTTCCCAGTCGAAGCTCAGCCCCAGTGATACCAAGCGCTCCACCAGCCGACGCACCTCAGCCGGGTCGAACAGACTGATGCTGACCAGCTCATCATCTGAACAGACGCCCTGCTCGGGCAGGCTATCACCCAGCGCCTCCCAGCCTCCTGAAATGCGTGGCGCCACCGCCGCCGCCCGCACGATTACTGCCGTTGCTTCCACCAGTACGGCCATCCATCACACTCCCATTGTCAGCTCCGTCATTGAGGCTACTCACTGCATCGCACGGAGAAAATTGATCCAGGACAAGTTGCTGGCTTAGGCCTGCCACACTTACGACTAATCGATATGGCAAGGCGTCGAACTCTCTGCCATGCTTCCCGCTAAATATATGGCAATACGCATATAACCATAACAATGATGGCGGGCAAACCTTCATGCCGCACCGTGACACCCATTCCCACCGTACGCCAAGCCCTCTCGCTCCCTGGAGCACATCGCTTGGCTGGGTAGCTTCTCGCTGCCTGCAGGCCCCGCCCCATCCGCTGACCTGTACGCGGTGCCTCGACGCCTGCCCGGTGGATGCCCTCGCCTTCCATCAACACGGCGACGGCGTTTCATTGTTGGCCAGCGACGCCTGCCACGGCTGCGGCCAGTGCGTCCCGGCCTGCCCCAGCGAGGCCCTGGTCAGCGCCGAGGTCGACGCCCTGATAGCGAAGCAGGTGGAGGGGGAGTCACTGCGCCTGGGCTGTCATCGTGTGACGGAAGGCAGCAATCAGCACCGTCTGCACTGTCTTCGCGCTCTGGGCCCCGACCTGCTGGCCTGGCTGGCGGCACGAGCGGCCCCCGAGGGTGTAGCGCTCGACCTTCCCCACGGCTGCCGCGACTGCCCCGCCGCGCTTACGGACACCCAGGACGACTGGCGGAGTGCAGCCGAGGCGCTTGCCACGATCATCGATACCCCGGCCCGCAGCGATTTTCGCGCCGCCCGCGCCGCGGTAAGCCGCCGCGACCTCCTGCGCGGCCGCCCGGCCCCTCGGTTTCCGCCCATCGCCGCCGATGACGCCGCCCCGAAGGCACGGCGGCTGCAGCGCCAGAAAGCGGCCGCCGAGGCGCTGGGTGATACCCGAGCCGCCCCGGCACTGCCCGGGCTGAGCCTGACTACCGATGCCTGCCTGGCCCACGGCGTCTGCGCGAGGGTCTGCCCCACCGAGGCCCTGCATGAAACCCAGGGCGGTGAGTTGGGCTTTGACCCGCAGGCCTGCCTCGGCTGCGGCCACTGCCTGACCGCCTGCCCGGAGGGCGCCCTGGCCAGCGTCGAATCGATGGGCAAGGAAGCCGTGACGCTACGCAAATCCCGGCGCATCGATTGCTTCCAATGCGGTCGCCCCTTCACCCCAAACGACTTCGAAGGCGCTTCCACCTGCCCGGCCTGCCGGCGAGAGGCGGCGCTGATGCAGGAAAGCTTTGATGACCTATTCGGTTAACCCGAGCCCAGGCGCCCGGCGATCGACGACGACCGGTGGCGACCCGCAACCGCGATTCCAGAACGACTCGCAAAACAAGACGAGCATCCCGAGGGAGATCCGATGAAACTGTTCCAGACCCTGATCAACCGGCGCCGCTTCCTGCAGTCGTCGGCCGCCGTTGGCGCCGCCGGCGCCGTAACGGCGGGCTTCACCGGCCTGCCCGGCCTGTCGCTTGCACCGGAAGCGCGCGCCCAGACAGCTCGTGGCGAGACGACGATCACCAAGAACGTCTGTGCCCAGTGCCCGGCGCGCTGCGGCATCGACGTCTACACCACCGACGGCCGGGTACACGCCATCTACGGCGACACCGGCAACCCCATCGCCAACGGCAAGCTGTGTCCCAAGGGGCACCTGGGCAGCTACTTCCTCTACGATCCGGATCGTTTCAAGGGGCCCATGAAGCGCACCAACCCGAACAAGGGGCGCGACGAGGATCCCGGTTTCGTGCCGATCTCCTGGGACGAGGCGCTGGACACCGTGGCCGAGCGACTGAACGACCTGCGCCGCCGCGGCGAATCGCACCGCTTCTCGATGTTCTATGGTCGCGGCTGGGGCGCCTCCGACGCCGGCATGCAGGGAACCTTCGGCCAACTCTACGGCACGCCCAATGCCGCCATCGGCCACTCTTCGATGTGCGCCGACGGCTCAAAGAAAGCCAAGCACGCCACAGATGGAAACAACTCCTACAGCTCCTATGACTACCGCAACACCAATTATCTGTTGATCATCGGGGCGAGTTTCCTCGAGGCCTTCCGCCCCTACAACAACGTGATGCAGATGTGGGGGGAAATGCGCTCCAAGAGCCCCAAGACGCGGGTCACCACGGTGGACGTGCGCATGAACCCGACCATGGCCGCCTCGGATCGCGCTCTCTACATCAAGCCTGGCACCGACGGCGCCTTCGCCCTGGCCATCGCCCACGTCATCCTCACCGAGGGGCTGTGGGATCGCGAATTCGTCGGCGATTTCATCAACCCCAACCTGGGCTTCGTTGAGGGCCGGCGCATCTCCACCGGCAACTTCACCGAAAAATGGGTGCACGGCTTGGCCGACTGGTGGAACGAAGAGCTCAAGGACCGCACCCCGGAGTGGGCCGAAGAGGTCACCGGCATCAAGGCGGCCGATATCCGCCGTACCGCCATGGAATTCGGCAGCACCCGCCCGGCGGTGGCCCTGTTCGAGCGTGGCGCGACCGGCCACAGCAACGGCACCTACAACGGCATGGCAATCCACAGCCTCAACGCCCTGGTGGGCTCGCTGTTCGCCGAAGGCGGCCTGGGCTATCAGGTCGGCCCCTCCTACGGCGCGCTGCCCGCCAGTGCCGACGACTACCTCGACGACTACGCCCGCAACGGCGACTGGCGCAACCAGCCGCGTATCGACATGAAGGGCACCGAGCGCTGGCCCATGGTCGGCAACATGATGCAGGAGTGCGCCCCCAACCACCTGGCGGGGGACCCCTACAAGCTCGACACCGCCATGTTCTTTTACACCAACCCGATCTGGTCGGCACCCAACCCGAAAGTCTGGGAGGAGGCGCTCAAGGACGTCTTCGTAATCGATACATCGCCCTTCCCCGGCGAGACGGCCATGTACGCCGATATCGTGCTGCCCGACAGCACCTACCTGGAGCGTCTGCAGGACATTCCCACCTACCCCTTCGAGGGGTGGCCCATGGCGGCGCTGCGGGTGCCGGCGGTGGAGCCGATCCACGACACCAAGATGTACGGCGACGTGATCATCGAACTGGGCAAGCGCATCGAGGGCCCCACCGCCGACTACTACCAGGCGCTGGGCAACATCGAGAATGTGGTTCGCCATTTGGCGGCGGGCTTCGCCGATGACCCGGGCGACAACGGCGTGAACGACTTCGAAAGCTGGAAGGAGAAAGGCGTCTGGTACAAGAAGCCCTACAAGTGGCGCCAGATCCGCGGCGAGTTCTACGAGTGGGACGGCCAGCGCTACGCCCGCCAGATGAGCGAGGAGGAGGTCCAGCATAATCTGTTCAAGACGCCATCTGGCAAGTTCGAGGTGCGCTCCGGTTACCTGGAACAGCACGCCGAGTATATCGAAAGCGAGATGGGCATTCCCCGCGACCGAGTCGGCCTGGTGCAGTGGGTCGAACCGGTGCACACCGGCGGCGATGGCGACCTTTACTTCGTGACGCCCAAGACGCCACTGCACGCCGAAGGACGCGGCGCCAACGTTCCCCACCAGATGGCCGTTCACCAGCCCATCGTCGGCGGCCGCAACACCGTCTACCTGGAGGTTCACCCGCAGACCGCGAAGGACCGCGGCATCCGCAACGGTGACTGGGTCAGGATCACCTCCGATCTCGGCAGCATCGAGGCGGAGTGCCGTTTCGTGGCCTCGCACCGTCCCGACACCCTGGTGCTGCCCTTCGAGTATGGCCACTGGGCGCAAGGGCGCTGGGCCAAGGGCCGCGGTCCGGGCAACTCCAGCGAGATCACCGCCAACGCGTCGGATCCGATCTCCGGGCTCGCCAGCTACTACACCGGCAAGGTCAGGCTGGAACGCGCCTAACCCTGAACCCCTGACCAAACAAGGCTTTGAGGATAACGACTATGGCAAAGTGGGGAATGGTCATCGACCTGGACAAGTGCACCGGCTGCCAGGCCTGCACCACCGCCTGCTCGATGGAAAACAACACCCTGCCCGGAGAAAGCTGGCAGGACGTGCTCTTCTACAACGCAGGCGAGTACCCAAGCGGCCAGATGAAGTGGCTGCCGCGGCCCTGCATGCAGTGCGAAAACCCCTCCTGCGTGCATGTCTGCCCGACCCGGGCCACCTACAAGGACCCGGACGCCGGTGGCATCGTCTTCGTCGACTGGAACAAATGCATCGGCTGCAAGTACTGCATGATCGCCTGCCCCTACGGCGTACGCTTCTATGCCGACGAGAAGCCGCTGATCGAACCCGATGTGCGTGAAGTCTTCCCGAGCGACAACGGCCAGCTATGGAGCCCGCCCTACCAGAATCCAGAGGAGGACTGGCGGCGAGGCATCGGCATCCAGCCGCCTGGCGTGGTCTCCAAATGCACCTTCTGCTATCACAAGGTCAAGCATGCCCCCGAAGGGATCGCCGACCTCGACGAGGACAATCCCGCGGTCAAGGAGTACGTCCCGGCCTGCGTGCGTACCTGTGCGCCCAAGGCACGCTACTTCGGCGACCTGGACAACCCCGAGAGCCAGGTCAACCAGCTGATCGGTGACAAGCACGGAGTTCGCCTCAAGGACCATACTGGTAACAAACCGCAGGTCTACTACCTGGGTGCCGGCGCCGGCGTGCCCGCCTTCACCCCCGCCGACAGGGAGAATGACGCATGACGACCCGCACTCAAAACAACGCCATCCAGGGCCCGCTGGGCTGGGGGCTGCTGGTGATCGCCGCCGCGGTAATGCTGGTAAGCCTGGGCTACGCCTTCTCCCAACTGATGACCAGCGGCCATGCCTCTTTCAATACCAGTTCTACTCTGCCCTGGGGGCAACCCATCGCCACCTACCTCTACTTTGCCCTGGCCTCGTCGGGGCTGGGGCTGATCGCCTCGCTGCCGCTGGTCTTCGGCTTCAAGCAGTTCTATCCGGTGGCCAAGCGCTGCATCTTCCTGGCTTTCATCGTACTGATCTCGGGAATGGCCGTACTGGCCCTGGAGTTGGGCAACGTCTTTCGCATGCTGTGGGCCATCCCGCTGAACCTGCAGGTGCAGTCGGCGATGTTCTGGATGGGTGTCTTCTACGCCCTGGATCTACTCTTCCTGCTGTGGAAATTCAGCAAGCTGCAGGGCGGCGAGTGGGACAGCAAGACCGCCAAACAGGTGGGGATCGCGTCGTTCATCGGAGTGCTGCTGGCCAGCGGTAACCTGGCGCTGATCTTCGGCATGATGAGCATGCGCCCCTTCTGGTTCGATGCCCTGCTGCCGATCTACTTCTACTTCACCGGCGTAACCAGCGGCGTGGCCGCCCTGGTGTTCTTCACCTATCTGGCTCACGGCTTCCAGCGTGATCGTATGAATTCTGCCCTGCAGGCCCTGCTGACCGGCGCCATGCCCAAGCTGTTCGCCGCGCTGATCGGCGGTACCCTGCTGTTCATCACGGTACGTGCCATCACCGGGCTCTACAGCAACAACCCGGAAGTCAACCTGGTATGGACCGACTACCTGTTCGCCTCGCCGCTCTACAACGCCTCCCTGCTCTTGGGGCTGTTGCTGCCCTTCGTGGTGATGCTCAGCGCCTCTCTGCGCAACCGCGTGGGCGTCCAGTTGCTGGTGTCGTGTCTGGTGTTTCTGGGGCTGTTTGCCGAGCGTTTCTACTTCGTGGTCGGCGGTCAGGTAATACCACTGTTCAAGGGCACCTGGGAGCCAGGCCTGATCAGCTACACACCCTCCGTTACCGAGTGGTCGCTGACCCTCTTCGGCTGGTCGCTGTGCTTCGTGTTCTACCTGCTCGGCGAGAAATTCCTGAGCTTAGGGGACATGCCACGCCAGATGGCTGAAGAGCCGGTCGGCNCGCTGCGGCGGCCGGCGCCAAAGCGGGCACCGCCTGATTCAACCACCCTCGTCGCATCCTGAAGGAGAAGGGGCGGCCTGCCAATCGGCAGGCCGCCCTGTCAGCACTATGACACCACATCCGCAACTGCCCGATCTGCTGTCGGCCGCAGAGCTTAGCCTCTGCCTCTCCCGGGCCTTCCTCGCTCCCCAAGCGGGAGTGACCCTGGCGGAGGCACAGGGACCGCTGCTCGAAGACCTGCGCAGCCTGGCAGAGACGCTGCCGGCGCTCGATATCGAGAGGCTCGCGGCGCTCTCCCAGGCACTGGCGGCACTACCCGATACGCAGCGGCTACTCCTAGGCTACAGCCGGCTATTTCTGACGCCACCGGCCCCGGCGCCGCTCAACCTTGGCGCCTATCTGGACGGCGGCCTGATGGCCCGTAGCGTGCCCACCATGGAAGCGCTCTATCTCCGCCACGGCCTGGAGCGCGACCCAGCGTTCCGCGATCTGCCCGACCACCTCTCACTGCATCTGCAGTGGCTGGCCTGGGTCTACAGCGAGGCCATGGAGGCCCACGAGGCCGGGACAGACGCCACCCCCGCGCTGACCGACGCCGCGAGCATGCTGCACGATCTCACTCTACCCGCCCTGGCCGGGGTTCGCCGCAAGGTGGTACAGGCGGCAAGGGACGAGAACACCCTGCCCTGGCGCCTTTTGGTGGAATTGACCCATGACCAACTGACCCACGACCTGGCACGCCTGGAGGCTGCCCTGCCTTCCCTCGCCTCCAGGGCGGTTCCTCCCCCGGAGCGGCCCAACATCAATGCCGTGGAGACCTTCGAGGCCAGTGAGGCTCCGCGAGAGACGCTGACCTGCCGCTCCTGTGGTGAAGCTTTCGAGAGCGACCCAGTGATGGCGGAAATGCGCCAGCGACTGTCCGCCGCCGGCGTCAGCGCCGACCACCTGGCGGTCTGCCCGAGATGCCGCGACGGTCAGGACGGCCCGACCGCCCTGAGACCTCCCGGCGCAGGCCTGAAGGCGTGGCATTAAGGCGCCTTCCTGGTCTTACAGCGGCAATTGTGATGGCATTGTCGATATCATCTCCGGTCCCAGCCGGCATGAATATCGAGCAGTTGATTGAGGAGCCGCCGTCGCTAAGCGAAGAGGAGCTTGCCGCCAGACGAGATCGGATCGCCAGAGACATGCAGGCCGCCCGGGAGCGCGCCGAGGCCGCGGCCGCGGTGCAAGCCGCCCAGCGGCAGGCAAGTCTCGCGCATGAGGCCGTTCGCCCCGCGGGTGAGCGTCTGATCGAGCGGCGCTGCCATGGCTGTCACACGCCGGAGACCTTCGAGAGTGACAACCTCACACCCCTGGGATGGCGTTTGACGCTCTGGCGCATGGAGTGGTGGCATGGTGTCGCCCTCGAGCCTGGGGAATACCGCCAGCTTCACGAAGCGCTGGTCGAACGCTCCCCCGCCTCCCGGGGTCGCGCCCTGGGCGAAGTCGCGCTCATCATTAGCTTCCCTTTGCTGCTGGTCCTGCTGACTCTTTGGCGACGTCGACGCCCCCACTCTTGAACCATGAGGATCCCATGACTCGAATCTCCCCCCTGTGCGAGGTCACCGCCGAGTACGTGCTGACCGACGAGGATGACGAACGTCTGGCGGCCTCGACTCCCGAAGCACCACTGCGCTACGTACATGGCACGGGCCAGATGCTGCCGGCGCTTGAGGCAGCGCTGGAGGGCCGCCGGGCTGGCGACGCACTCAGCGTGACATTGACGCCGGAACAAGCCTATGGCCCACATCGGCCGGAACTGGTCTTCGAGGCAATACGCGACAACCTGCCCCCGGGCCAGGAGATTCGCGTCGGGATGAAGCTGACGCCGGGCGGCCAGCGGGGCAAGTTCTCGCTCAAGGTGGTCGGTCTTACCGAGCGCGGCGCCATGCTGGACGGCAACCATCCCCTGGCCGGCAGGACCGTGACCTGGGAGATCCGGATCCAGGAGGTCCAGCCGGGCAGGCGACCACCACAGGGGGATCTGGACTACCAGCCGATCCGCTGGGTCAGCCTCGATGAGTGACAGCCCTGAGCAGCTTCTCGACAGTCGTCACCCATACGACAGAGATTTCTGCCAGCACAGGTTGATAGGGGAAGAATCCCAGGGTGTGTGAGCTACTCGCCCTTTCATGCCGCCACCCGACGAGGCTAACGTCATCGCTGACGGCGTTGGCTTCCCATGCGCAGGGGACAAGCCGTAATCGAGATGGCTGGGGGCTGGCCTTCTACCAGGGTCGGGATCTTGACCTCTACCGAGGCACCGAGGCTGCAAACAGCAGTGCCATGGTCCGGTGGCTCGAGGCTCACGGCCCGTTGACTCGACTGTCCCTGGGCTACATCCGGCATGCCACCCAGGGAACAGTCGAACTCGCCAATACCGGCCCCTTCATTCGCGAACTCAACGGAAGGGTTCACTGTTTTACCCACAACGGCAATCTAGCTCGCTTGTTCCATGATGCCGAGGCACCGGCAGGACACTATCAACCGGTAGGCGCCACCGATTCCGAGGTCGCCTTCTGCCATCTGCTGTCGGGCTTGGAGAGGCTGAGCGCCCCGCTCCATGTCCTGCCCTCTCTTGACGCTCGGCTAGAAGCAGTCGCAGAGGTCGCCGGCACATTGCGCCACTTTGGACCGGCCAACTTCCTCTATGCTGACGGTGACACCCTTTTTGCTCACGCCGATCGACGCCTTCAGCCATCGACGGGGCTGGTCACCCCGCCCGGGCTCTATTGGTTAGCCTGTCCGAGTCAGTCATCCAGCGACCTGCTGGAGCCACCTCATTCGCCGCAAGCCGACCAGACCCAGCATGCCATCCTGGTGTCCAGCGTACCCCTATCGGACGAGGACTGGCGGCCACTACCCCAGGGCAGAATCCTCGCGGTGCGTGACGGCGAGCTGGTCGCGGAGATGCAGATATGACCTCCACCCACGACAACGACCACGACCACGGCCCGGTCAGTTTCGGCAAGGCGTTTGCCATAGGCATTACGCTCAATGTGGCCTTCGTGCTCGTCGAGGCCTTCTACGGTTGGAAGACCGGCTCACTGGCCCTGCTGGCCGATGCTGGTCACAACTTGAGCGACGTGGGAGGCTTGCTGCTGGCATGGGCGGCCTTCGGCGCCGCTCGCCTCAAGCCGAATGCTCGTCACACCTATGGGTGGAAGCGTGGCTCGATCCTGGCCAGCTTCACCAACGCTATCCTGCTGCTGGTGGCCATGGGCATCCTGGCCTGGGAAGCCGTACAGCGGCTGCAGACGCCGTCAAGCATCGATGCAGGCACGGTCATGGTGGTCGCGGGGATCGGTGTGGTCATCAATGCCGTGACGGCCTGGTTGTTTCTTGCCGGAAGCAAGCAAGACCTGAACATTCGCGGTGCCTTCCTCCACATGGCCGCCGATGCCCTGGTCTCGTTGGGCGTCGTGGTGGCCGGTGGCCTCTATCTCTGGAAAGGCTGGAGCTGGATCGATCCGGTGGTCAGCCTGCTGATCGCACTGGTGATCGTGGTAGGAACCTGGTCGTTGTTTAACCGATCCCTGCACCTGTTGTTCGATGGCGTCCCGGACGATATCGATATGGAAGCGGTTGATCAACGCCTGCGGGCGCTTCCCGGCGTGGTTGACGTCCACGACCTGCACGTCTGGGCGATGAGTACCTCGGAAAACGCGCTCACAGCGCACCTGGTCATCGATACAGACCATCTCGCCCGAGACGCCCTCCTCGAGCAGGCCACCCTGATGCTGCATGAGCGTTTCGAGATACGCCATAGCGTGCTGCAACAGGAATCCAGGGAGTACGCGGCCCATTGCCCAATGGGAGAGCGGTGCTAGTGAGCACTAGTCAGCAGTCAGCCCCGCGGCCCGCAACCGCTCCCACAGGCGCTGGTTCTCCTCGATCAAGTCTGTCGCCAGGGCGGCGAGCTCGGGCGCTGCCTCGAAGTCACGCTCCAGCCGATACAGCCGTCGAGCACGGGTCAGGTCACGACTGGTGAAGCGCCAGCTCGCCACATAGGGCGACCCATCGGCCAGTAAACCGCTTTCGATGCGCTCGACCACCCAATCGGTTTCCACCGAGCAGGCACGCGCCAGATCCTCGAGGGTGAGGGTCGCCTCGTCGATCAGTTCGCCGCTGACCATGTGTTGATACGCCATGGCCTAGGCCCCCTTCCGTTGGCGAGGATCGAAAGCGAGTTCCTGCGCCATGGTCTCATAGAGTTCCCGCGCCCTGTCGGTATGGGCCGGGGGCAGCACCACCTCGAGTTCCACATATAGATCACCCGGATCTGCCCCGGGGATGCCTCGCCCCTTCAGGCGCAATCGGCGACCGGTCTGTGACCCGGCGGGCACCTTGAGCTTCACCACCCCCGAGGGGGTCGCGGTTTCGATACTGGCCCCCAGGGCAGCCTCCCAGGGCGTCACCGGCACCGTTTGATACACATCCCGACCCTCGACCCGATAGCGCAAATCCGGCGAAAAATGGATCTCCAGATACAGGTCACCCGCCGGGCCGCCGCCAATGCCAGAACTGCCCTGCCCCGTCAAGCGGACATGCTGGCCCTCTTTGACGCCCTTGGGGATTCGCACGCTCAGGGTGTGTTCTCTTGAAACCACGCGGCCCTGCTCATCGACCTGAGGCACCTGCAAGGTAATCCCACGAGTCGCCCCCTGGAAGGCGTCCGCCAGGTCGATGATGACCTTGGCGTGACGATCCTCGCCACGCATCTGATAGCCGCGGCCCCCTCGCCCTGCCCGGCCGCCCTGGCCGAACAGGTTGGCGAAGAAGTCGCTGAACTCGCCGAGATCGGCCTCTTCGAAGCCGCGCCCGCTGAATTCGAAGCCCGCGTCCCAGTCCGGTGGCGGCTGGAAATCCTGACCCGATCGATACTGCTGGGCCAACTGGTCATAGGCGAGCCGCTTCTCAGGATCGGACAGCACCGCTTTGGCCTCGTTGATCTCCTGCATGCGCTGTTCGGCGTCGGACTCCTTGCTGACATCGGGATGAAACTTGCGCGCCAGCTTGCGGTAGGCCTTCTTGATGTCCTCGGCCGTCGCGGACTTCGTCACGCCGAGCACCTGGTAGTAATCCTTGAATTCCACGTGTGAACGCTCCGGCAGAAGGCATGGCCATCCAGGCGCGCGGAGAAACGAGAGCCGCTCCTGAAACGCCCCAGCAGTTTGCTTATAGGCTAGTCGAAAATAGCCGTGGGAGGTGGCGAGGGAAGTGGCGGTTTTGGGGGGGGCAGAGCGAGCGATGAGACTGGAGACACGTAAGGCCAACCGGGCCTCAGCACATGGCCAGCCGCCGCTCGGGGCGGTTGCCCATGTCGGCCAGGCGCAACTGCAGCCCGGCCAGGCGCTCGGCCTGACCCTTCTCGGCTGCCATCAGCATCTCGATGACCCAGTCCGGCGCCGTATCGGCAATGCGGTAGTAGACCCACTGGCCCTCGCGGCGATCGCTGAGCAGGCCGCAGGTGCGCAGCTGCGCCAGATGACGCGACACCTTGGGCTGTGACTCCTGCAGCGCGTGGGTCATCTCGCAGACGCAAAGCTCTCCCTCGCGAAGAATCAGCAAGGTCAGGGTCAGGCGGGTCTCATCGCCCAGGCATTTGAGCAGTCGGGCGGGTTCGAGCAGGGTCAAGGGGTCCCCCTTCGAGGGCAGGAAAAAGAGTCCTATCCTACGCCAAAGCCCGTCGAGTCGACAGCGACCAGCGTTCGCCGCAATGCCTCAGGCCGGCCGGCGGATCACCAACAACGCTAGACAGGCCCCCAGCATCAGCCCCGACGTCAGCCATAGCGCAACTGCCCCGTTCGCCTCCAGCAGCAGGCCGAAGAGCAGTGGGGCTGCCGCCTGGGCGAGCCGGGCCGGGGCAATGATCCACCCCTGGCGACGACCGAACCCCTGGGGCCCGAACAGCGTCAGAGGCAAGGTGCCCGAGGCGATGGTCATCATGCCGTTGCCGGCCCCGTGCAGCAGGGCGAAGCCCGCCGCCGGCATGCCGAACATGGCCAGCAGGGCGGCCCCCAGCGGATGCAGGACCGTGGCCAGGCGCGCCGAATGCAGCGGGTGGAAGTGGCGCAGCAGGGCGAATTCTCCTAGACGAGCCGCCACCTGCGCGGGCCCCACCAGGGCGGCTGCGGCCACCGCCACCGACAGCGTGACGCCGGTCTCCTGGAGCAACCGCGGCAGGTGGGCCGCCATGGCCGTTGAGACGAACCAGCCGGCCGCAAATACATAGGCCAGCAGCCCCATGGCCAGTCGCGGCCGCCGCGGGGGTGGCGGATCATCGCTATGGGCCACCAGCGCTTCGATGGGGCCTGCTTTGGGCAGCCGCCAGTTGAGCGGAAGTCCGAGAAACAGGTGCAGCCCGACCCACACGAGGCAGGCGGCGCGCCAGCCCAGTTCGGCATCCAACCAGGTCGTGAGTGGCCAGCCAATGGTGCTGGCGAAACCGGCCAGCAGGGTGACGCCGGTGATCGACGCCCGGGCCTGACGCCCCAGCAGCCGCCCCAGGGTCGCAAAGGCGGCATCATAGAGCCCCATGGCCATCCCAATACCGGTGACCACCCAGGCGAGCAGCAGGCTCGCAGTGCCCTGGGCCAGGCTCATCAGCACGAGGCCCGTGGCCAGCACCAGGTTGGAAGACACCAGCATGTCGCGCCCGCCGCGCCGGTCGATGCAGCGCCCCACGAAGGGCCCGAGGACCGCCGAGACCACCAGGGCCAACGAGAAGGCGGCGAAGACTCTCACGCTCGGGATGCCCAGTTCGGCCGCCATGGGCACGGCCAGAATCGCCGGCAGGTAGTAGCTGGAGGCCCAGGCCACGGTCTGGGTGACCCCCAGCCTGAGCGTCAATGTGAGGTGGGGATGGCGGCCGAACACGCAACGACGTCCTCTGTCATGTCTACCGGACCAGTATCAGTAAAGGCAGACCGGGACAGTTCCCGTCCCGGCCGCTCAACGGTCTCTCGAGGGCCTTACCCGTAGCGGCCGGTGATGTAATCCTCGGTCTGCTTCTTTGCGGGTTCGGTGAAGATCTTGTCGGTCTCATCGTACTCCACCAGGTCACCCAGATACATGAAGGCGGTGTAATCGGAGACCCGGGCCGCCTGCTGCATGTTGTGGGTCACGATCAGAATGGTGTACTTGTCCTTGAGCTCATTGATCAGCTCCTCGATCTTCAGCGTGGAGATGGGATCCAGCGCCGAGGCCGGCTCATCGAGCAGGATTACCTCGGGCTCGATGGCAATGGCCCTTGCGATCACCAGACGCTGCTGCTGGCCGCCGGACAAGCCGAAGGCGTTGTCGCCCAGGCGGTCCTTGACCTCGTCCCACAGCGCGGCGCCGCGCAGCGAGCGTTCCACCACCTCATCGAGGACGGCCTTGTTGTTGACGCCCTGCAGGCGCAGCCCATAGGCCACGTTCTCATAGATCGACTTGGGAAAGGGGTTGGGCTTCTGGAACACCATGCCTACCTTGCGACGCAGCTCGGCTACGTCGACACCGCGGGCGTAGATGTCGTCGCCGTCGAGCAGGATCTTGCCCTCGACCCGGCATATGTCCACCAAGTCGTTCATGCGATTGAAACAGCGCAGCAGGGTCGACTTGCCACAGCCGGACGGCCCGATGAAGGCGGTGACCTTGTTACGCGGGATGTCCAAGTTGATGCCTTTGAGCGCCTGCTCCTTGCCGTAGTAGAGGTTGAGGTCGCGCACCTGGAAGGTGACGCCCTTCATTCCCGAGGGAGTCTTGGCAGGGCTGGCGACGGGACGGGGAGCGGTAGTCATTGAGGTCATGGTCTAGTGTCTCGTGTCTCGTGTTCTGGTGATCGGCGGCCTTGACCGCCGATCGTTATCCGGAGAATCGCCGTCCATCAGTCCGAGGCGGCGCGGTAGCGCTCGCGCAGCCGATTACGAATGCTAATGGCGGTCAGGTTGAGGACGATGATCAGGATCACCAGCACCAGTGCCGTGGCATAGACCAGCGGGCGGGCAGCCTCGACGTTGGGGCTCTGGAAGCCAACGTCATAGATATGGAAGCCCAGGTGCATGATCTGCCGCTCCAGATGAATGAACGGAAAGGTAGAATCCACCGGCAGGGTCGGCGCCAGCTTGACCACCCCCACCAGCATCAGCGGCGCCACCTCGCCCGCGGCCCGAGCAATGGCCAGGATCATGCCGGTCATCATCGCCGGCGTGGCCAGCGGCACCACCACCTTCCAGAGCGTCTCGGACTTGGTCGCCCCCAGCGCCAGGGAGCCATGGCGCACCGATGAGGGAATCCGCGACAGGCCTTCCTCGGTGGAGACGATCACCACCGGCAGGGTCAGCAGCGCCAGCGTCAGCGAGGCCCAGATCAACGCCGGCGACCCGAAGGTGGGAGATGGCAGCCGCTCCGAGTAGAACAGCTGGTCGATGGACCCCCCCATGGTGTAGATGAAGAAGCCCAGGCCAAAGACCCCGTAGACGATGGAGGGCACCCCGGCGAGGTTGTAGACCGAGATACGGATCAGGCGCAACAGTGGCCCCTGCTTGGCATACTCGCGCAGGTAAATAGCAGCCAGTACGCCGAAGGGGCTGACGATCATCGACATCAGCAGCACCATGGTCACGGTGCCGAAGATCGCCGGAAAGATGCCGCCGGCCGTATTGGCCTCGCGGGGCTCGCCGCTGACGAAGGCCCAGAACTGCTGTAGATACTCCACCACCTTGTCGGTCAGGGTCAGGCTGTTGGGCTTCACGGCCCGCACGATGTCGCCGACGCGAATCTGCACCTCCTGGCCGCCAGTGACCGTGGCCACCAGGGTGTCGCGATAGAGCTCCCGGCGCAGGATGTCGATCTCACTGCTCAGGACCTGAAACTCCTGATCCAGAATGGCCTGCCGATCCTGGATCTGACTCAACTGCGCCTGAAGCGCTGCGGGCTCGATATCGGGATCACGCTGCAGAGCCCGCTCACGCAGGCGCAGCTCCTCCATTTCCGAACTGATCACCCCAACGTCGTTACGCTCGACTCGGTTAAGCTCCCCATAGAGGATGTTGGCGCGAGCGACCCGTGACTGCACCGTGTCCCACAGCCCCTCTCCTTCGGCGACCACCTCGCCGTCCTCCAGCACCCGCAGCGGATAACCGTAGAAGTCGCCCCATTCGCGGCGCTCCAGACGCATGGCGTCGGGTGGAGCCTGCCACTCCGTCATCTGCAGATCGGCGTACCAGGCAAAATCATTGCCGGTCACGTCGCGGTTTCCCTGCTTGATCAGGTGCCGGGTCACCAGTTCACCGTCGCCTAGCTCGGGGGGCACCGCGATTCCCGCATCTCGGGCCACCGGGACCGGGATGGTCTCGGCACGTACGTGCTCCCCCATCACCATCTGGCCAAGGCCCAGTTCGGGGTCGCCGACCTGGAACTCGACAATCTCTGTGGGGTAGAAGTGGCTGAGGCCGCGCACCGCGATCAGACCGATCAGCCCAACTACCATGATGACCGAAATCGCCACCGCGCCGGCATTCAACCACACCCAGGGGGCACCGCTTTTCCACCAAAGTTTCATCAGAGTCTCCCGGTATCAGAGGTTGCCGTAGCGATTACGCAGTCGCTGACGAATGATCTCGGCCAGCGTATTGACCAGGAAGGTCATGCCCAGCAGAACCAGGGCGGCCAGGAACAGGACCCGGAAGTGGCTGGAACCCACCGCGGCTTCCGTCATTTCCACCGCGATATTGGCCGACAGGGTGCGCATGCCCTCGAAGATATTGAAGTTCATGATCGGGCTGTTGCCGGTGGCCATCAGCACGATCATGGTCTCACCCACCGCGCGGCCGAAGCCCATCATCACCGCGGAGAACATGCCAACGCTGGCGGTAGGCAGTACTACACCAACCACGGTCTGCCAACGGGTGGCGCCCAGCGCCAGGGAGCCCTGGGTGAGGTGATTGGGCACGGTGAAAACCGCATCCTCGGCGATGGAGAAGATGGTCGGGATCACCGCGAAGCCCATAGCGATACCTACCACCAAGGCGTTGCGCTGGTCGTAGGTGAAGCCGTTGTCGGTCAGCCACTGGCGCATGCTGCCATCGAAGAACATGATCTCCACGTAGGGGCTCGCCGTGACGCAGGCCCAGCCGACGAAAATGATGATCGGCATCAGCAGCACCGCCTCCCAGCCGTCAGGCACCCGGGTGCGCAGCCGCTCGGGCAGGCGACTCCAGAGGTAGGCGAAGACCAGCATGGCAATGGGCATCAGGATCAGGATGCTGAACACCGCCGGCAGTCGATTCTCGACGAAGGGGGCGAGCCACAACCCGGCCAGGAAGCCGAGGATGACCGTGGGCAGCGCCTCCATCACCTCGATGGTGGGCTTCACCTTGCCGCGCAGCTTCGGCGACATGAAGTAGGCGGTATAGATGGCCCCCATCAGCGCCAGCGGCGTGGCAAACAGCATCGCGTAGAAGGCCGCCTTCAGGGTGCCCAGGGTCAGGGGCATCAGGCTCATCTTGGGTTCATACTCGTCGCCGCCGGCCGTGGACTGCCACACATAGCGTGGCTGGCTGCTGCCCTCGTACCAGACCTTCTGCCACAGGGAGGAAAAGGAGATACCGGGATGCGCATTATTGACGCTGGCCACCTGGAGCTGATGGTTCTCGTCGGCAAACAGCGCCAACGAGTTGACCGGCGAGATGGCGATACGCGTCAGGGGACCTTCGGTCATCGGCGCATCGAAGACGTCAGCCCCCGCCGTGGAGTGATGAATGCCCAGGTTGCCCAGCTCGTCACCCACCAGGAAGCCTCGTCGCATGTGCTCCACTGCAATATGGGTGATCGGGGCGTCATAGCGGGCGAAATCACGAATATGAGTCAGGTCGTACTGGTTCTGGGCATCTCGCACCGGGAAGTATTGGCGCACCTGGCCATCGGAGGTGCCGGCAATGACCGATACCGTCCCATTGAGATAGGTCATCTCCGACACGTAGCCGCTGTCCGTGACCTGAACGGCCCCGAGGTAGCGGGGATTGCTGAGGTTGCCAATGTTGTAGTGATGGATGTAACCGGCGTCGTCAGAGACGTAGAGGTGACGGTAGCGATTGTCGATCAGGATCTGCCGGGCGCGGCCCTCGAAGCCGGGCAGCTCGGCCGTGGTCTGCTCCACGGTCACCGCACCGGTCATGATGTTCTCCTGGCGATCGAAAGAGGTCACCATCAGGGTGCCGTCCTCGAGTTCAGCAGCGGCATAGGTACCGCGGTCGCTGACCTGCAGACCCAGCACATTAATGGCACGTCCCTCATCGTCCAGTATCAGGGGCTCCTCGCCGAAGGGAAACTTAAGCTCAGGCTCGATATGTCGAAGGCTGCCGGTGGGATAGGTGATCGCGTAGTCAACCTGGCCGAGGCTTATGGCGCCGTTGTCGTAGCCGTAGGCGAAGGCTCCCGTGGTGGCGAAGGCGGTCGCGAAAACTGAGCGCGTTGCGCCATCGGGCCGAGGCATCTCGAACGACGAACGCAAGGCCCCTCCATCCAGGTCGAAGAAGGTGATGCGCCCCGTGTCGGTGAAGCTCGCCCCCAGGGTGTCGTAGCGGTCGATGGTCAGGTGCTCGAGTGACTCGCCGTCTTCCAGCCCGGGAATGGCATAGGTCTGCTCAGTCGAAACCTGTGCCGACTTGAAGAGCGGCATGACCTCGGAGAACAGGTAGACGAAGATCATCCCGAGAGCGATCACGACCCCGATGCCGGCGGCGCCGATGCCATAGCGCGAGAAGTTGTCCTTCAGCGTGCGCTTGCGCCGCAGACGCTCGCGCTGCTCAGGGGTGGGCAGTAGCGACCTGCCTTGACCCGACGTGGGGAGTTGGGACATTTCATTCATGGCGGATAAGCAATCCCGTCAGGTGGAAAGATATGGAGAGGGTAAGCAGGGTCCGTGACAGCTATGTGACAGCTCCAGAAATAAGAAAGGGGCGCCTGAGCGCCCCCGGGTAACGCCTTTACTATTTGCTGATCAGTCGATACCCAGCTCGCCGCGCACGCGGCTGGCCACGGTCTCGGGCAGCGGGATATAGCCGTCGCGGGCGGTCACTTCCTGGCCCTGCTTGGAGAGCACCATGCGCAGGAACTCGACCTGCTGCGGAGCCAGATCCTCGTTGGGGTGCTTGTTCACGTAGACGAACAGGAAGCGGGCCAGCGGGTAGTTCTCGTTATCCACCTCGAAGGCCTCCTCGCCCTCGTCACGGGCCACCGGTACGGCGCGGACCTGAGAGGTGATATAGCCAATGCCGGAGTAGCCGATGCCGTTGATCGACTCGCTGACGCCCTGTACCACCGAGGCGGAACCCGGCTGCTCGTTGATGGAGTCCTTGAAGTCGCCGCCGCAAAGGGCATTCTCGGCGAAGAAGCCATAGGTGCCGGAGACGGCGTTACGGCTGTAGAGGGTCATGTCACGGTTTGCCCAGCTGCCTTCCAGGCCCAGCTGGCCCCAGCGGGTAATGTCTTCCGGGTAACCGCAGCGGCGGGTGCCGGAGAAGATAGCATCGACCTGAGGCACGGTGATGCTTTCCAGGGGGTTGTCCTGGTTGACGTAGATGGCCAGGGCGTCGATGGCCACCGGCACCATGGTCGGCGGGTAGCCGTGACGGTCCTCGAAGGACTGCACTTCAGAGGTACGCATCTCGCGGCTCATCGGGCCAAACTGGGCGGTACCTTCGGTCAGGGCGGTGGGGGCGGTGCTCGAACCCGCGCCCTGGATCTGAATATTGATGTTCGGATATAAGCCCGCGAACTCCTCGGCCCAGAGAGTCATCAGGTTGTTTAGGGTGTCGGAACCGATGCTGGTCATATTGCCGGAAATGCCGCTCACAGACTCGTAGTCGGGCAGGTTAGGGTCGACGCGTTCCGCCATGACGGCGGTGCTGACGAATGAGGCACCGATAACGGCGGCAGCGATAAGCTTGAGTTTCATCTTGGTCTCCAGGTGTCGTGCGCCGCTTGTCGCAGCGTTGAGGACACGATCCGCTATCCGCGAATCGATGGGAACGAATATAGGGAGACCGCGTGACACTTCGGTGACATGACGCGAGAGGTTGATGAATTTTGTGTGACAGCGCTCCCGGAGCTCACCGTCAGAGCAGCCGCGCCTCAGGCATCGCCGGCGCGGCCCGCCAGCAGACGCAGACCCAGGTTGCCGATCAGCGCGGCGCCGAGCATGGTGGCCACCATGGGCCATGCGCTGTCCACCTCGAAGGCGCCGACCAGCACCCCAGCGAGCGCCCCGCAGGAAAACTGGATGCTGCCCTGCAGTGCCGCCGCAGTGGCGCTCATGTGGTGGAAATAATCGAGCAGCGCCGAGATGGCGTTGGGCGCCACCAGGCCGATGGTGCCGGCAAACACCATGATCAGCGGCACCATGGTCCACAGCGACTCCAGGCCGCTGGCCACCACCAGCACCAGGCCAACGGCCGCTCCCAGCTGGATAGCCAGCCCCAGGCGCAGATTCTGCTGGGGGCTGCGCCGTCTCAGCAGGCGGATGTTGAGACGGTTGGAAGCCGCCATGGCCAACACGTTGACCCCAAATACCAGGGGATAGAGGCCCGGCGAAAGGCCATAGTGCTCCAGGTAGAGAAAGGGCGAGGCGGTGATGAAGGCGAACAGCCCCGCAAACGACATGGAAGCGGCGCACACATAGCCCATGGCCTGGCGGTGGCGCAACACGCTGGCGTAGTTGGCCAGCACCTGGCGCGGCGAGGCCGTAGGCGACCCCGGGGCTCGGGTCTCCGGCAGGCGGGTGCCGAGCAGCCACATCAGAAAGGCGGCATACACCGCCAGGAAGATGAAGATCAGCCACCACTCGCCCAGATAGAGAAGGCCGCTGCCCACCACCGGCGCCACCAGCGGGGCCAGCAGCATGATGATCGCCATGGTCGACATGACTTTTGCCGCCTCGCGTCCGCTGAAGCAGTCGCGAACGATCGCCGCCGAATTGACCACCGTGGCGCCCCCACCCAGGGCCTGAACGAAACGCCAGGCCAATAGCTCGGGCAGCGAGCTAACGGTGGTGATGGCAAGGCTTGCCAGCAAGAAGGCCACCAGGCCGCCCAGCAGCACCGGCTTGCGGCCGATGCGATCCGAGAGCGGGCCGAACAGCAGCTGGCCCAGGGCGAAACCGGCCAGAAAGGCGGAGAGCGAAAGCTCGGTATGGTGGATGCTGGCGCCCACGGCATCGGCCAGGGCCGCCATGGCGGGCAGGTAGGCGTCAATGGCGAAGGGCGCCAGGGCGGTGTTAGCGGCCACCAGCAGCGCCACGCGTTTCGCACTTAGCGTCAAGGCAGCTCCTTCGAAACAGAACAGAACTTTAATAGGCCGCTAATAATAATAGCGCATCGCAGCCAGTCTGTCCGGCGTCTGTTCCCTGTCACGTGGGCTTGCTAGAGTATCAGCCTCTTTTCCATCAGGAACCTCGCCCCATGGCCGACGATCTGCTTTCACAACTCCGGCAAATGACCACCGTGGTCGCCGACACTGGCGACATAGACGCTATCCGTCGCTTCGAACCTACCGACGCCACCACCAACCCCTCGCTGATCCTGCAGGCTGCCCAGTTGGAAGGGCGCCGCGAGCGGCTGGCCGAGATCGCCCGCCAGGCCGCCGATATCGACGACGCCCTGGACGCCGTGGCCGTGGAGATCGGCAGTGAGATCAGCTCCCTGGTGCCGGGCTATGTCTCCACCGAGGTGAGCGCCCGGCTCTCCTTCGACACCGACGCCACCCTCGCGCGGGCCCGCTCGCTGATCGAGCGCTACGGCCGCCACGGTGTCGGAGCGGAGCGCATCCTGATCAAGGTCGCCGCCACCTGGGAAGGCATCCGCGCCGCTCAGCAGCTCGAACGTGAAGGCATCCACACCAACCTGACCCTGCTGTTCGGCTTTGCCCAGGCACAGGCCTGCGCCGACGCCGGCGTGACCCTGGTCTCGCCCTTCGTGGGACGCATCCTCGACTGGCACAAGGCCCAGGCACCGGATGCCGACTTCAGCGGCGACAACGACCCGGGGGTCCGGTCGGTCAAGCGCATCTATGAGCACTACAAGGGCCATGGCTACGACACCATCGTGATGGGGGCGAGCTTTCGTAACGCCGGCGAAATCCTGGCGCTGGCCGGCTGCGACCGGCTGACCATCTCTCCTGCCCTCCTCGGCGAGTTGGCCGACACCAGCGGCCCTCTGGCGCGCCGACTCTCTTCGCAGGATGCCGAGACCCGGGCCCCGGAGCCGCTGCATGAGGCCGATTACCGCTGGGAGATGAACGAGGACGCCATGGCCACGGACAAGCTGGCCGAAGGCATTCGCAAGTTCATGGGGGATCAGCGCAAGCTGGAAGCACTGCTGGGAGAGCTGCGCCAGGCGTAACCAATCACGGGGAGGAGACCCCCATCATCCAGAACGGATGCCGGCTGATGCCCTCGGCCTCCATTCGCGGAATCAATGATGATGGGGGTGAGGGTCGACCTCCTGGGCCTCGAGCATCTCTACCAGCGGCTGAAACTCCTCCCGGTTATGCTCGTTCATGCGCATCAGGATGCGATGGGCCTCGAGAATGCGTTGGCGGGTATTCTCCACGTCGCAGGGGATCTCCGGCAGGTCGCACAGCTCACAGACTTCGGTAATGGGCGCCTCCACCTGGGTGAAATAGCGGGCAAAACCCATCACATCCAGCATGCGCTGGATGTCGGGGTTGTCGGCGATGATCGTGGGGCGCTCGGCCAGCCGCCCTTCCACGGCCATGGCCACCTTGGCCAGGAAACCCAGCGCCGTGGAGTCCACGTTGGAGGCGTCGCGCAAGTCGATGATCAGGCTGACAAGCCCAGGGGTCTCGGCGAGCTGCTGGGCCTGACGGTCCAGGGTCGCGGAGAGGGTCAGGCGTACATCGCCACACAGTTTGAGGACGAAAACACCGGCATCGAATGCCGCCTTGATGCGTCCTTCATGAATCAACATTGCCAAATCCGCTCAACATCATGATGGTCAGGTCGTCGGGCAGGGCCTCGATTCCCGTATCCAGGCTGGCATGATCACCGCTGGCCAGATGGCCAAGCGCCAGGCTGGTCCGCAGGTCGTCCAGCGTCTCGCTGGCCAGCACCCGCTGCTCGAGTTCCTTGAGCCGCGTGTCGAGCGTTTCGCCCGGCAGGCATTCCAATACTCCATCCGAACACAACCACAGTCGGAAGTTCTCGGGTAGCGAACACCCCAGAATAGGGTACTCGGCGCCGGGAAACAGCCCCACTGGCATACCCACGCCGGAAAGGGGATGCACCTCGCCATCCGACACCATCAGGGGCATGGGCAGCTGCGCGCCCAGCGAATAGTGCAGATAGCGGCGCTCGAGGTCAATGACCCCGACGAACAGGGTGGCATGCTTGCCGATGCCGGTTTCCAGCAGCTCGCGGTTGAGATCAGACAGCCAGCGGGGTGGCAGGGCCTCTGGTGCAATCCCGTCCCACTCCCCCTGCCAGCGGTTAGCCAGGTACTTGAGCAGCACGGTGACGAAGGCCGACGAGGCGCCATGACCGGAGACATCGGCAAAGTAGAACAGCAGGTGGCGCTCATCCAGGCGCTGGAAATCCAGGAAGTCGCCGGACAGGTAGAGCCAGGGGGCAAACCAGTAGTCGCAGGTCACGCCGGCCGCCGTCTGGGGCCTTGGCGGCAGCAGCTTGCGCTGGATCTGCCCACCGGCCTGCTGGTCAAGGCGAAGCATCGCCAGGTGGGTCTCCAGGCTCTCGTTGAGCTCTTCAAGCCGCATCTGATCCTCGCGCCTCGCCTCCTCCAGCCGCCGCAGCTCGATCACCTTGCGAATCATGCGCCGCAGCAGCTGTCCGTGGCGCAGCGGCTCGACGATGTAGTCCACCAGCCCGGCATCGACCGCGGAGAGCAACCCGGGGGACTGGCGGCTATCGCTGACCACCAGCGTCGGCAGGCGCTCACAAAGGGGTGCCCACTGCTCATCGGACAGCGCACGGACGTGGGCTACGACCAGCGACACCTCTGGCGGCAACTCATCAGGACTTTCAGCGGCGATCACCGCCAGGCCGTCGCGGGCGATGGTCTCGGCCAGAGCATCACGCGCAGGGCCCGGGGCATCGATCACACCGATCAGCTGCTTGGGACGATCCATGGAAAGGGGCCTCAGTCTGAGAAGGCGTCGTCGAAGTCGGCGTCGTCGAAGTCCGAATCATCGAAATCGAAGTCATCCGCGGCGAAAGGGTCAGCGCCCATCTCACCGTCGTTGATCTCGAAGCGGCGACGCTGCAGCCAGGCATCGCGGATAAAGCTGTAGCGGTCGCCGCTGATCAGCTCCTCCTGGTCGAGTAGCCCGGCGCGCATGTCCACGATCCTCAACACCGTCAACGCAACCTCCAACTCGGCATCGTTAAAGTAGTAGAGGGGATAGGTCTCCGCATCGACAGGCAGGCCGCCGGTATCCCGCAGCGTGCTCGGTCCCAGCAGGGGCAGCACCAAATAACGAGACTCTTCCCAGCCCCAGACCGCCATGGTCTGTCCGAAGTCCTCGTCGCGGCCGGTGATCTCCATGTGGGTGGCGAAATCCCACAGGCCACCGATGCCCACCGTGGTATTGATCACGAAACGCGACAGGGCAATGCCCGCATTGGCCGGCTTGCCCTGCAGCAGGCTGTTGATCGCCGTGCGCGGCTCGCCCAGGTTGGAGAAGAAGTTGCCCACACCTGTCTGAACCGGCTGCGGCGTTACTGCCCGGTAGCCGCGTGCGGCCGGTTTCAGCACGGCCCGATCCACGGCATCGTTGAAGACGAAGACGCGGCGATTGAAGCCCTCCCAGGGATCATCGGGATGGCGCTCTTCCACTGCTGCCGTGCTGGCACAGCCGGCCAGAAGCGCCACTGCCAGCAGACCCGCCGCCGCCTTGCCATGCTTGCCTTTCTTGCTGACTACCATCGGTCTCTCCCTGCGGCTTTTTTTGCGAGTTATTTCCTGGGTGTCAGACACGCCTCACCACCACGCTGCCGGCACTGTAGCCGGCCCCGAAGGAGCAGATCACTCCCAGCGCTCCCGGCGCCAGGCCATCGCGGTGCAGATGGAAGGCGATGATCGATCCGGCGGAACTGGTGTTGGCAAAGCGGTCGAGGATCACCGGTGCCTCCTGCTCGCTGGGGTCGCGGCCGAGCACTCGGCGGGCGATCAAGTCATTCATATGACGATTGGCCTGATGCAGCCACATGCGCGACAGATCATCACCGGTATGGTCAAGGCTCGCAAGGTGATCATTGATCAGCGCTGCCACCAGCGGGCATACCTCCTTGAACACCCGACGACCCTCCTGGACAAATAGCTTATCCAAGGCCTGGGGGTCCGAATCCGTCACCCGGTTGAGGAAGCCGGCATTGTTGCGAATGGCGTTGGAGAAGCGGGTCACCAGGCGGGTGCCGAGGATCTCGAAGCGCGCATCAACGGTAGCCAGATCGTCGCGCTCCAGCACGATGGCGGTGCAGGCATCACCGAAGATGAAGTGGCTGTCGCGGTCGCGGAAGTTGAGATGCGCCGAGCAGATTTCCGGATTAACCACCAGGGCACGGGTTGCGCTCCCGGCACGGATGGCATTGGCGGCGGTCTCGATGGCAAACGTGGCCGAGCTACAGGCCACATTCATGTCGAAGGCGTAGCCGCCTGCGCCAAGCAGGGCCTGCAGCTCCACCGCTATCGCCGGGTAAGGACGCTCCAGGTTGGAACAGCCGACGATCACCAGGTCGATAGTCTCTGCGGCCACACCGGCGTGCTCCAGTGCCTGGCGCGCCGCTATGGCGCCCATCTCGCACTGAAGGGAGGGCTCGTCGTTGCTTCGCTCGCGCAGCCGTGGACGCATCCGTTCGGGGTCCAGGATGCCCTCGGCATCTAGCACATGGCGACTGTGGATGCCCGACGCCTTGACAATGAACTCGCTGCTGGAGTGAGTCAGGCGTTCTTCGATACCGGCCTCGGCGCGGCGCACATTCTCGGCATCTACCCAGGCATTGAACGAGGCCACCAGGGCATCATTGTCGATGATGTGGTCCGGCGCGAAGAGCCCTGTGCCGGTGATCACAACGTTGGTCATGGATAACTCCCTTGTCGCGGCCCTGGGCCGCCCAGGCCGCTTGCGGCGGCCGCTGTTCATCTGGGCTCAGGGGCGCCCGGTGATCTCCGCCCAGCGCTTCTCGAGCCGCTTGGGGGAAACCGCAAATTGAGTGCCCAGCTGCTGGGCAAAGAGTGACACGCGCAGCTCCTCGATCCACCAGCGAAACTCCGCCAGCGCCGGCGGCGCCATGCCCCCGCGCTGCTCGCTCTCGAGGCGAGCCTCGAGGCGCGACTCGAGAGCCTGAATCTCCTGCATGTGCATCTGGTCGCGCAGGCGCTCACGTGGCGCCTTCTCCAGGCGAATCTGCGCCGCCTCCATATAGCGCGGGTACTCGTCGAGCCACTCGCCGGCCTCGCTCACAAAACCGGGGTGTACCAGACGTGCCATCTGGACCTTGAGATCACTGTATACCAGCGCTAGCGCCAGGTTCAGGTTGCCCTTCAACGCCTTGGCAACCGCCAGATGGCCCTTGAGCGCGGCCTCCAGAGTGCCTACCAGCGCCTCGGCAAGGGGCATGAGCTCACCGTGGGTGGCCGTCAGGCGCGTCTCCAACTCGACGGCCGAGCGCGGCAGCGGGTCCGCTGCCACCACCCGGGTAAACACCGCCCGCACCACGTCATCGGTCAGCTGACGCTTGCTGCCCACCTTGGCGAACAACAGCGCGCAGGTGCCGAGCCCCTTTAGGCGTTCGATCTCGCGCACCTGACCGGGCAAACGGCGCATGGCCAGGCGAACGATGCCCTCGCGATGGGCTTCGCGGGCTTTGTCGGGATGGTCGAAAAGCTCGACCCGGAAAGCCTCGCCCTCTGGCACCAGTGCCGGGAAGGCCTCCACGCGAATACCCGCCTGGGTGGTGACCCGGGACTCGGGCAGCGCCTCACCGGGGAGCCCCTCTACCGGCGCTTCCAGACGCGCCTCGGCGGCCAGCGACCGGGCACCCTCCCCCGCCGCCGCCTCGAAACGCCGTTCCATCTCACGGATATCACGCCCTTGCCCCAGCACGCGGCCGTCATGATCCACTACGTTGAGGTTCATCACCAGGTGGGGCTCGAGTTGGTCCCACTGCCAATCATCTGGGTGAACACGCACGCCGGTCTTGCGGCGCAGGAACTCGCTCAGCGCTTCGGTGAGCGGCACGTCATCAGGAACGATCGCTTCCAGAGCGGCATCCACCCAGTCGGGAATCGGCACCACTTGACGACGAAGCGCCTTGGGCAGCGACTTCATCAGCGCAATGCACTTCTCGCGCAGCAGACCCGGCACCAACCACTCGAGGCGTGCCAGGGGCAGCTGAGGCAGCATGGCGGCGGGCACGGTAAGCGTCACGCCATCGTCGATCGCACCTGGCTCGAAGTGGTAGTTCAGCGGATAGCGCACGCCGTTCAGAGTCAGCACGTCAGGATAGTCGGCCTGGGTGATCTCGCTGGCCTCCCGAGCCAGCAGCGCGGAGCGATCGAACTTGAGCACCTCGGGGTTCTTGGCCTCGGCTTGCTTGCGCCAGGCTTCGAAACCCTTGCCGTTGTAGATGCCTTCTGGAAGGCGCTCGTCGTAAAAGGCGAACAGCGTCTCTTCGTCCACCAGAATATCGCGTCGCCGGGCGCGATCCTCCAGACCCTCGACCTCCTCGATCAGCGAGCGGTTATGGGCGAAGAAGTCGCCTCGGGTCCTGAACTCACCCTCCACCAGGGCCCGGCGGATAAACAGCTCGCGGGACTCGGCCGGCGCAATGGGCCCGTAGTGCACCCGGCGCCCGCTGACGATGGGCAGGCCGAACAGGGTCACCTGCTCCTTGGCCACCACCTGAGCGCGCTTCATCTCCCAGTGGGGATCCGCATAGTTGCGCTTGACCAGATGCCCGGCCTGGGGCTCGATCCACTGAGGGTCGATCTTCGCCACGGTGCGGGCAAACAGCTTCGTGGTTTCCACCAGTTCAAAGGCCATCAGCCACTTGGGGGACTTCTTCGCTAGCCCCGAGCCCGGATGAATCACAAACTTGCGGTTGCGCGCGCCGAGATATTCGCGGTTCTCGATCGCCAGGCCCAGGTGTGAGAGCAGTCCAGGCAGCAGTGCTCGGTGCAGCGTCGCGGCGTTCTGCCGCCGCGCCTGGACACGCTGTTCGTGCTCGCCCTCGCCCTTGGCCACCTCTTTTTCATCCAGAACCGGGCGCGGGGCCGGCGGAGGCACCTCGATGTCCATGTCGCGAAGCAGCTGGCGCAGCTGGCGGAACGTATCATGCCATTCGCGCACGCGCAGGTAGTTGATGTAACGCTCCTTGCACCAGCGCCGAAGCTGGTTACCGGTGAGCGTCTCGCGTGCCGCCTCGATGCCGTCCCACAGGTTGAGCAGGGCCACGAAGTCGGAGTCGGGGTCCTGCCAGCGGCGATGGGCCTGATCGGCGGCCTGGCGCTTCTCCGCCGGCCGATCGCGAGGGTCCTGAACCGCCAGACCAGCCACCACAATCAGCACGTCGCGCAGCCCTCCCTGTTCGGCACCGGACAGCACCATGCGCGCCAGGCGCGGATCGATGGGCAGGCGTGCCAGCTTGCGGCCGACGGGGCTAATCACGCCCTGCTCGTCCACCGCCCCCAGTTCGAAGAGCAGCCGAAAGCCGTCGGTGATGAAACGCGAATCGGGCGGGTCGACAAAGGGAAAGGCCTCGATGTCGCCAAGCTTCAGCGACAGCATGGAAAGAATCACCGAGGCCAGATTGGTGCGGCGAATCTCGGGGTCGGTAAAAGCGGGCCGGGCGAGGAAATCCTCCTCGTCATAAAGACGGATGCATACCCCTTCAGCCACTCGACCGCAGCGGCCCATGCGCTGGTTGGCGCTGGCCTGGCTGACCGGCTCTACCGGCAGGCGTTGAATCTTGGTGCGGTAGCTGTAACGGCTGATGCGCACCAATCCAGGATCGATCACATAGCGAATGCCCGGCACGGTGAGCGATGTCTCGGCGACGTTGGTGGCCAGCACGATCCTACGCCCGGCGTGGGGGGCGAAGACCCGGTTCTGCTCGGCGTTGGAGAGCCGCGCGTAGAGCGGCAGGATCTCAGTGCCGCGCAGGTCGGCGCGACGCAGGGTATCGGCGGTCTCGCGGATTTCGCGCTCGCCGGGCAGAAACACCAGGATGTCTCGAGGGCCGTGGAGCCAGCGCTTGTCGCGCTCGATCAGTTCGACCTCCTCTACCGCATGCAGAATGCCCTCCTGCAGGGTGCGGTCCTCTTCATCTTCGGCCTCGCGCACCAGCGGGCGATAGTGCAGCTCCACCGGATAGGTGCGGCCGGAGACCTCCACCACCGGGGCCGGGTGTTCGGGCTGGTCGCCCTGGGCGGGCCGGGCGAAGTGGGCAGCAAAGCGCTCCACGTCGATGGTGGCCGAGGTGATGATTACCTTGAGCTCGGGGCGGCGAGGCAGCAGCCGCTTGAGGTAACCCAGCAGGAAATCGATGTTGAGACTGCGTTCGTGGGCCTCGTCGATGATGATGACTTCATAGCGGCGCAGGTCGGGGTCGTGGCGAGTCTCGGCCAGCAGGATGCCGTCAGTCATCAGCTTGACCAGGGTGTGCTCGCTGCTCTGGTCGGTGAAGCGCACCTGGTACCCAACCTGCTCCCCCAGGGGGGTCTCGAGTTCCTCGGCCAGGCGCGTGGCCACCGAACGCGCTGCCAGCCGTCGCGGCTGGGTATGGCCGATCAACCCACGGCGCCCCAGTCCCAGTTCCAGGCAGATCTTGGGAAGCTGGGTGGTCTTGCCGGAGCCGGTCTCGCCCGCCACCACCACCACCTGATGGTCCCGCAGCGTCGCCAGGATCTCCTCGCGACGCTCCGCCACGGGAAGCTCGGCGGGATAGTTCAGGGTTACCGGTCGCGACCCACGACGCTCCACCACCTCCCTGGAGCGGGTGACTGCCTGGGTCGCTTCGTCCAGGCCACGATCCGCCGGCTTACCCTCCTTCACCCGGCGCGCCAGGCCGTGCAGCCGTTTGTCGAGTGACGGACGGTCACGCAGCAGCACACCGTCGAGCGCCTGGCGCAGGGCGCTGAGGCGGTCGGCATCGGTCTGGGAGGCGGCAGGAGAAACGTCGGTGGTCACGTCGGACACGGTGGCTCCGCGGGTGGGTGGTAACAAGACAAACTGCCCGTATCAGCGAACCGATACGGGCAGATCATTGTAACGCCGCCGCCTGGGCGACGCCTAATCCAAGCGATTGAGGCTGGCTATGGTCTGGCAAGACACCCCCTATCAGGACCCGGTATCAGCCTTGGCCTTCTCGCGCTCCTCGTCGCGCAGCTGGCGGCGCATCACCTTACCCACGTTGGTCTTCGGAAGCTCATCGCGCAGCTCCACGTACTTGGGCACCTTGTAGCCGGTCATCTCCTTCTTGCACCAGGCACGCAGCTCGTCGGGGTCAAGGTCATCGGTGCGAGGCACCACGAACAGCTTGATCGCCTCGCCGCTGTTCTCGTCGTCCACCCCCACCGCCGCGGACTCGAGCACGCCCGGGTGAGTGGCGACGACGTCCTCCACCTCGTTGGGATACACATTGAAACCCGAGACCAGAATCATGTCCTTTTTGCGGTCCACGATGCGGATGTAGCCATCTTCCTGAAGCACCGCGATATCGCCGGTGTGGAACCACCCCTCGTCGTCCATCACCTTGACGGTCTCATCGTCGCGGTTCCAGTAGCCCTTCATCACCTGGGGCCCCTGAACGCAGAGCTCGCCCGGTTCGCCCAAAGGAAGGTCGTTCCCGTCGGCATCCACCGCCTTGACCCGGGTGCCGGCTACCGGCTTGCCGATGCTGCCCAGCTGGATGGCGTCCACCGGGTTGAAACTCACTACCGGGGAGGTCTCGGTGAGCCCATAACCCTCGGCAATCTCACAGCCAGTGACCTCCTGCCAGCGCTTCGCGGCCGACTTGGTCAGCGCCATGCCGCCCGAGATGGTCAAGTGCAGCTTTGAAAAGTCCAGCGCACGAAAATCCTCACGGTTGCAAAGGGCGTTGAACAGGGTATTCAGCCCGATGAAAGCGGTGAACTTGAGCTTCTTGAGTTCCTTGACGAAATTGGGCAAATCGCGCGGGTTGGTGATCAGAACGGAGTGGTTGCCGGTTTCCATCAGGAACAGGCAGTTCACTGTAAAGGTGTAGATGTGATAGACGGGCAGCGGCGCGATCACCACTTCCTCGCCGTTGTTGAGGCCGGGGCCAATGGCCTGCCCAGCCTGCAACATGTTGGCCACCAGATTGCGATGGGTCAGCATGGTGCCCTTGGCCATACCGGTAGTGCCGCCGGTGTACTGCAGCGCGGCGATGTCGTCGAGCTCGCGCACCACTTCAATGTGCTGGCAGGCAGCGCCCTTCTTGAGCGCCTGCCGGAAGGGGATATGCCCGGGCAGACGAAACGGCGGCACCATCTTCTTGACGTGCTTGACCACCAGGTTGATCAGTTGCCGCTTAGGGAAGCCATGCAGGTCGCCCAGCTGAGTGATCAGCACGTGCTGGATGTCGGTACGGTCGAGGATCTTCTCGAGCTTATCTGCCATGTTGGCCAGGATCACGATGGCCTTGGCACCGGAATCCTTGAACTGGTGGGCCATTTCCCGCTCGGTATAGAGCGGGTTGGTATTAACCACGACCAGTCCGGCGCGAATGGCGCCGAACACCGCCACCGGAAACTGCAGGACGTTGGGCAGCTGGATAGCAATGCGATCGCCCGGTTGCAGCGTCGTCTCCTGCTGAATCCAGGCGGCGAAGTCGCCGGAGAGACGGTCAAGGTCGGCGAAGGTCAGCGTCTGCCCCATGCAGCTGAAGGCCGGTTTGTCGGCATAGCGCTTGACCGCCGCGTGGAAGATATCGGTAACCGAACCATACTCTTCCATTCCCTTGAGCTCGGGGCCGGACAGGATCGGGGCGTTGGCATGCTCACTCATCACGTGTCTCCGCTGTCTCGCCGATAGGCCATCGACGCTTCTTGTTTTTACGGGGCTCTACCTTAAACCGGCCGGATCAGACTGTAAAACGATCGATTGAAACATAAGATTCAAACAGTGAATTGAAATCGCCTGCTCTGTGCCCCAGGTACGAACTTCTGAAACGAGCCCTTACGCCTTCAGCCTGTACCAACCCTGCCACGAAGACCAACCGTCAGATTTCACGCTTGGCGGCGACCGAAACGCGCCTCGATCATGCCGTCGCGCCACACCAGCAGCTCACCGGGGCACATGCGCTCCCAGGCCTCATTATCGGTGAGTGGCTCGGTGGCGATCACCGAGACGATGTCGTGGGTCGTGGTGTGTTCGGCGAAGTTCACGGTGAGCTCGGCATCCGACAGACTTGCGCGCCCAAAGGGAGCTCGCCGGGTGATATGGGCCAGCTTGGTGGAGCAGAAAGTGTAGAGGTAGTCGCCGTCGGCCAGCAGCAGGTTGAAGACCCCGAGTCCGCGCAGACGCTCACAGAGCTGGTGAAGCAGCCGCCACAGCCCCTGGCGCAACGCATCGTTTTCGGGACGCTCCGGGAAACAGCGGCGCAGCTCGCCCAGCAACCAGCAGAAGGCGTGCTCGCTATCGGTATCACCGACCGGGCGGTAGAAGCCGAGCGGCAGGCCCTGCCAGCCCTCGAGCTGGCCGTTGTGGGCATAGCACCAGGGGCTTCCCCACATCTCGCGTACGAAGGGATGGGTGTTGGCCAGGCGCACCTGGCCCACGTTGGCCTGGCGAATATGGCTGATGACGATGTTCGACTTGATCGGATAGTCGGTGATCAGCCGTGCGATGGGGGAATGAACCGAGGGGTGGGGGTCGCGGAACTCGCGATAGCCGCCCTCTTCATAGAAAGCAATTCCCCAGCCGTCTCGATGCGGGCCTGTGCCGCCGCCTCGATGCAGAAAGCCGGTGAAACTGAAACAGATATCGGTGGGCACGTTGGCGCTCATGCCCAATAGTTCACACATGCGGATCCTCCCGGTGAATGCGCCTGCGCGGCACGCGCCGATGCCGCCATAACAGCAGACTGAGAAGCGTCAATATGACCAGACCCGCCACCGCCCAGTGCCGCGGGTCGCCGGCGAAGGCCGCACCGCGGCGCTCGAGCCAGGGCCGGCTATCGCGCCAAAGAGCGGCGGCATAGGCAGGCAGGTCATGGATGAAGTCGATGAAGCGATCGGCGGCGCTATCGGGCATCGCCTCACCGTCGCTGCCGGTGGCGAGGTCCGTGTGGAACCGCTCGCCCAGGGAGCGCAGACCCGCCTGCCCGTCAAGCCCCTGGCCTTGCTCGGCTCCGGGCAGAAGGCTCAGCAGCGGCTGCACATTGATCGCCAGGTAGCGCTGACGAACGATGCCCTGTCCCTCGGCATGCAGGCGCAGACGGGCGGCACCGGAGAGCTCAGGGACCGTCAACTCTCCGACGAAGCGCTCCCCCTGACGCTGAAGCTGCACTTCCATCTGGACGGTGCCGTCGGCGTCCAGCAGGTCGACACTGATGGCGAGATCCTCCGGCGCCGCCGACCAGGGCTCTGCGCCGCGGGCCAGCCAGGCCACCAGCGGAAGCGTCAGCTCCGGGTGAACAACTGCCGGCAGGGGGGTGAGCTGCAGGCTTACCGCTCCTCGCACTCCGATACGGCTATCGCCGCTGATCTCGCCCTCCAGGCGCCACTTGCCGGAAGCGGGATCGGGCACCCTGAGCAGATCAAAGCGGGGGTCCATCTGCCAATTCGCGCCGGGCGGTGGGTTCCGCGCGTCGTAACGAGTCCCGTCCGGCGCCACCAGCATCAGGGGACGGGCGTCGGGATCATGAAAGAGCAGCGCTGAGAAGGCCTCGACACCGGGCTCGATGGAGAAGCGCCCTTCGACCAGGGGCACGCGGTCGGCGGGAAAGATACGTTCGACGATATCCGCAAAGGCGCTCAGAAGGCTCTCCGGCGATGTTATCAGCGCCGGCAGGCCGCCGGTGGACCGGGAGAGACGCTCGACCAGGGCCAGGTCGGCCGCATCGGAAAAGGCGATGGCATGCACGACCACGCCCCGGGCCGCCAGCGCCGGTGCCAATTCCTCGAGAAGCGTGCGCCGCGAGGCGTCATCCACCTCTGGCTTGGCGCCCCGTGCCGGAGGCAGGTCGATCACCCCATCGGTGAGCAGTACCAGATGGCGCCAGCCGTTGGCCGGTGCCTCGGCGGCCTTGCGCAAGGCCGCCTCGATGTCCGTGTACCGCTGGTACTCCACCAGGGCCGGGCGCAGGGCAGTGGCATCTGCGCGCCGGCCTGCATCGACCTCACCGAGGGGAAGCGGGCTGTCCACTCGCTCACCGAATGTCCAGACGCCTGCTGCGGTACCGTCTGGCAGCAGCAATACCAGCAGTTCAAGGGCGCTGGCGGCGAGCTGATCGGGATCGTTGGTGCGCATGCTGCCGGAGACATCGACAATCACCCGCACGTCAGGGCTCTCATCGACCGATTGGGCCACTGCGGAACCTGCCACCAGACAGAGCAGACCTGCCAGCAGTAAGCCGGCCTGGCCTCGCCCTCTCTCACTGACCCTCCACGACCAGGCCATGCCCGGCTCCTTAGCCGATTATCGGCTCCCGACGCCCGCCGCCACGTCGGGCGGGAGGGGCGTCGTCTTCGTTGTCATCCATATCGACATAGTCGTCTCGCCCGCGACCGCGCCATGCCAAGAGCAGCCCGAAGGCCACCCCCCCCGCCGCACCGGCCGCCGTCAGCATCATCGCCGGCAACATCAGGCCGTTGTCGCCCTCGAGAAACCCGACCAGAGCCACCACCACCGCCGGGGCCAGGCCGGTGTAGAATTCCCCTTCTTCCAGCAGCGGCATCCGGAAACGCGTCGGCACCCACATCACGCCGGCCACCAGCCAGGTAATCGGCAGCCGCAGCAGCCGCGGCAGGAAGGCCAGACCCAGGTAGCCCGTCAGCAGCACCACCAGCGACAGGACAACATAGACCAGCCATAGTAGGGTCATCGAATCTGTAATTGGCATCGCCACCTCTCTTTTCACAGTCCTGAGTATGGTACATCCCCCACCATGAAAGCACAGCCGCCGCATCACCCCGACAACCCGGCCTCCGCCTCACCGGTTGCCCGCTTCCATCGTCCGGAAGATCCCGAGTGGCACTGGCTGGAGAACCGCGAGGAGCCAGGGGTCACGACCTTTCTCGAGGCGGCCAACGCCGAATTCTCCACCTGGTTTGCCCCGCTGGACGATCTGGTGGAGCGTCTCTACCACGGCCACCTGGCACGCCGGGAGCTTGCCGTGCACGGGCTGCGCACCCCTTTGGACCACTACACCTACTGGAGCGAGACCGCCGCCGAGGCCGACTATCCGGTGTGGTGGCGTCATCCCAACGGCAAGCCGGACCGTGCCGTCCCCTTCCTGAACATGGAGAAACGGGCCGCCGACCACGACTTCCTGGAACTGGGCGACATGGCGCTCTCGCCGGACGAGCGTTGGCTGGCCTGGAGCGAGGATACCCGCGGCGATGAGATGTTCGACCTCTTCCTGGCGCGCCTCCCCGATGGGGAACCCGAGCGCCTGCTGGAGGGCATCGGCCCTGAGCTCACCTGGGCGGAGGATAACACCACCCTGTTCTTTACTCGCTACGATGCCACCCAGCGCCCCGAGAGCATCTGGCGTCTGGTGTTGAACGAGGGGGTGGCGGGGGAACCCGAGCTGGTACTGCGCGAAGAGGACCCTGAATTCTGGCTAGGGCTCGGCAAGACACGCTCCCGAGAATGGCTGGTGCTGGAGAGCGCCTCAAAGGACACCAGCGAGAGCTACCTGATTCCGGCGATGGCGCCGGCCACCGCCCCACGCTGCTTCCGACCCAGGGAAAGCGGCGTTGAGCTCTCTCTGGACCATCGCCCGGGCCACTTCTACCTGCTGCACAACCGCGGTGCGACTCACTTTCGTCTCGATATGATCGACGAGGCGCGCGTCGAAGAGGCTGCCGACGCCGACCAGTGGCAGCCGCTGATTCCCCACCGGGAAGAGGACACCCTGGAGGGCGTTGACGCCTTCGCCTGGGGTCTGGTGATCACTGAACGCGACCATGAAGAGGCTCAGGTTTGGCTGCGTGTCATCGAGTTCGATGAGGAACATGGCATCACTCGGGACGAGCGCCTGCCGCTGCCGGAGACGCCCTGCAGCCTGGCGCTGGGCGATGCGCCCCACTTCGACCAGCGCCGCCTGCGACTACGCGAGGAGTCCTTCGTGCTGCCGGTGAGCTGGATCGAACACGACCTGGACAGCGGCGAGCGCACCCTTCTCAAGCAGCAACCAATCCACGGCGACCTCAAGCCAGAGGCCCTGGTCTGCGAGCGGCTATGGGCGACCTCCCACGACGGCGCGCGCATCCCGGTCTCGGTGGTGATGCGCGCCAACCTGGTTGGCCACCCCCTGCCGACGCTGCTCTACGGCTACGGCGCCTACGGCGAGGTGCTAGATCCCTGGTTTTCCGTGGCCCGCCTGGAGTTGCTGGCCCGCGGCGTAGCCTTTGCGGTGGCCCATGTGCGTGGCGGCGGCGATCGCGGCGAACCCTGGTACCTGGCCGGTAAACTGGAGCACAAGGCCAACAGTTTTCGCGACTTTCTCGCCGCCCGGGACTGCCTGGTGGAGCACGGCATCAGCGACGGCGAGCGCATTGCCGCCTACGGCGCCAGCGCCGGCGGCCTGCTGGTGGGCGCCAGTCTCAACCTGGCCCCGGAGGCCTTCAGTGCGGCGGTGCTCGACGTGCCCTTCGTGGATGTGCTGCGCACCATGGAGAACCCCGATCTGCCTCTGACCACCGCCGAGTACACCGAGTGGGGTAACCCGGACGAACCCGACACCCGCAAGCGGATTCGCGACTATTCGCCGCTGGACAATCTGGCTGCCGCCCCGTATCCGACCATGTTCCTGCAGGGTAGCTGGCACGACACCCGGGTACCCTATTGGGAGCCGGCCAAGCTCTATGCGCGGCTGACGGAGCTCGGCACCGCGCGGGGCCCTGTGCTGCTGCGGACCGACATGGCCGCCGGCCATGGCGGCGCCTCAGGACGCTTCAAGGCATGGCACGACGGCGCCCGTCAGGACGCCTATATCCTCTGGGCGCTGGGCGTGGAAAACCGCGAGGCATAGCTTTCATCAGTCACTCCCATCAATCGATGGGAATGACCGCGATGATATGGTCCTCGTAGTGCTCCTCCGGCACTCCACGACTCGTAACGGCGAAATTCCGCACGCTGACACCTTTGCGGTGCACTTTTTCAGGATCGCCCGAGAGCAGCGGATGCCAACGCGCCAGCTTGCGGCCCTCCGCTACCCGACGATAGGCACATGACTTGGGCAGCCAGCGGAACTGGTCGATCAGGGCCGGGGTGAGCCGGGTGCAGTCCGGCACCCGAGAGAGCCGGTGCTCGTAGTCGCTACAGCGGCAGCTGTGGATATCCAGCAGTTCGCAGGCCAGATTGAGCACCGCCAGCTCGCCGCTTTCGTCATCCTGGAATTTGAGCAGGCAACACTGGCCGCAACCGTCGCACAGCGCCTCCCACTCCTCGGCGGTGAGCTCCTCGAGGGGGTACTGCTCCCAGAATCGTTCTCTCACTAGTAGCGGGCCTCGGTGGGGGTGCGATAGAGGTCGAGCAGGTACTCCTCCTTGGCAGGGGGCATCTGCAGGTAAAAGCCCTTCTCGCGAATCGCCGCCATGATATCGGCCGCTTGGGCGCGGCCCATCCGCTTCTCAGGGGTAAGAATCAGTGTGATCGCCGCTTTCGGCTTGCCGAAACGCTCGAGCAGCGGTTCGGGCACCCGAATGAGCCCCTCGCGCTTGTCCACGTAGAGATACATCTCGTCCATGCGGGGGCTCTTGAACACCTCGCAGAGCAGCTTGTCGCCGCGCATCCGATCGTCGCTCATCGGGGCTGTTCCTCCAACGCCTTCATGAGGCTCTCATTCAGCTGTTCACCGCGCCAGCCTGACGGCAGCGGCAGCGTTTGGTCTTCCAGGTGGGCGGTCACCAGGGCTTCCAGGTCGCGGCGGCGCAGCAACACCTCCGGGGCCAGACTCTGGGCCTCGGCCTCGGCGTTGACCACTTTCTTCAGCGCCTTCATTACCCGCTTGAACTCTGGCGCCATGGGCGACGGCAGCGCTGGAGGAAGCTCGGCCTCGTCCAGGTGGCGTGCCTCGGCCACCAGCGCCAGCAGGGTGTCGCCATCTCGCTTGATGAGGCTCGGCTTGACGTCTTCGATGCGGGCTAGTTCGAAGCGGTTCTCGGGCAGCGCCTCGGCGATGGCGTAAAGCACCCGGTCGTGAACCAGCCAGCCCCGTGGGAGGTTGCGGGCCCGGGTCTCTCCTTCTCGCCAGGTGGTCAAGCGGCGGTAGGCTTCGACCTGGCGCGGCGTCAGGCGCCACAGCTGACGTTGGCGCTGGTACCACTGGCCATCGGCCGCCTCGCTGCGGCCGGCCTGGGCAACCAGATCGGCGCAGTCCGCCTCCAGCCAGGCAAGACGGCCGTGACGTTGGAGCGACTCGCGCTGCAGCTGCCACACCTCGACCAGGTAGATAACGTCCAGCGCCGCATAGGCCTGCTGGGTCTCGGAGAGCGGGCGCGCCAGCCAGTCGGATCGGGTCTCGTCCTTGGGCAGGGTGTGGCCGGTCCAGTGTTCCACCAGTTTCTGGTAGCCCATGGACGGGGTTTCGCCCAGCAGACCCTGGGCCAGCTGGGTATCCACCAGGGGTGCCGGCGTCACACCGGCCCAGCCGGCGAAAACCTCGAGATCCTCGCTGGCGGCGTGGACCAGCTTCAGAGGCCCCTCGGCCAGAAGCCGACGGAAGGCATCGGTACAGGCCACCGCCTGGGGATCGACCAGCCAGGCCGGGCCGCCAGTGGAGAACTGGATCAGCGCCGGCACCGGGTAGAAAGTGTTCTCGCGGAAGAATTCGGTGTCTAGCGCGATAACATCGGCGCCGGCCACCTCGGCACAGGCGGCGTCCAAGGCCTCGGGAGTATCGATCCAACGTATTTCGGGGGTCAGGGGCATGAGGGTTCCGGCAGGTCGGGAATCGTCAAAGACAAGAAGCATCGGAGACAGGAGTCAGTCGCCTCGGAATGGCAGGCGACCGTTGAAGGCGCGGCTCAGAGTGCCGCCGTCCACGTATTCAAGCTCGCCGCCCATGGGCACGCCGTAAGCAAGGCGCGACAGACGCACCCCATGGGGAGCGAACTGGGCGGCGATATAATGGGCGGTGGCCTCGCCCTCTACGGTGGGGTTGGTGGCCAGGATCATCTCCTCGATGCCCCCCTCGGCTACCCGAGTCTCGAGCTGGTCGAGGCCGATATCCTCGGGGCCGATGCCATCCAGAGGCGAGAGATGGCCATGCAGCACGAAGTAGCGTCCTTGAAAGCCGCCGGCATCCTCGATGGCGAGCTGGTCGGCGGGGGACTCCACCACGCAGAGAAGGGCATCATCGCGCCGCGCACTTGTGCACAGCCGGCAGACCTCCTCCTCGGTGAGAGTGCGGCAGCGCCGACAGTAGCCGACTCGCTCGATGGCCTCCTCGAGCACGCCGGCCAGGCGTCGGCCGCCGTCACGGTCGCGCTCGAGCAGGTGCATGGCCATGCGCTGGGCGGTCTTGGGCCCGACGCCTGGCAACACCCGCAGCGATTCCATGAGTTTCTCGACAAGGGGGGAAAAACTCATCAGAAGGGCATCTTGAAACCGGGCGGCAGGTTCAGTCCGGCAGTCGCCTCCTCCATCTTGGCCTTGGAGTTGGCCTCCACCTTACGCACGGCGTCGTTTACCGCGGCGGCCAGCAGGTCCTCGAGCAGCTCCTTGTCCTCTTCCATGACGCTGGGGTCGATGTCGACCTTGCTGACGTCGTGACGGCCGTTCATGGTCACCTTGACCATGCCCGCACCGGCCTCGCCGTGAACCTCTGCGCGGGCGACCTCCTCCTGGACCTGCTGCATCTTCTCCTGCATCTCCTGGGCCTGCTTCATGATGTTGCCCATTCCACCCTTGAACATGGTGAGTCCTCTCTTTATTTCAGTAAGGTTTACGATTTGCGAATCAGTACGACTTGAATGCGTGTGACTATGACGCCGCGGCGCTCTCGCCGTTCAGGAATACGCGCCTTCGGAAATGCGCGCCGATAAGGCGCCCCGCCGTTCAGGAAGGCGCCCCGGCGTCGGCGGGCTTGACCGTGGATTCGATCAGCCGTGCCCCGAAGGCCTGCTGGAGCTTCTGGATATTGGGATCGCGCTGCAGGGCGGCAACGGCCTGGGCGTGGCGCTCGGCCGCCAGCCGTTCGGCCTGCTGGCGCGGAGTCTCGACCTCTTCGGGCAGAGTCCCCTCCTCCACCACGAGGCGACGCGTCACGCCGTGCTCGGTCAGGGCATTGCGCATGCGTTCGAGATGGATATCGGCGCGCATGGCGGAGAGCGACGGATCGAGGCGCATCCGAAGCACCTCGCCGTCATCCTGCTCCACCACGCAGTTGGCCGCCAGGTTGCGGGTCAGCCCGCCCAGGCCCAGCGACTCGAAGCAGGCCAGCCACTCGGCATGGCCGAAGAAGCCTTGCCTGCCAGGGGCCGGCATCGCTGGCTCTGGCTCTGGCTCTGGCTCTGGCTCTGGCTCTGGCTCTGGCTCTGGCGCCGCAGGGGGCGGCTCGGTGGGCGCCGAGACATCGGCACCGGGCGATTCGACGGCCGGTTCGCCTATCGGCTCAGGCAGTGATTCCCAGGGCGGAGGCGCCTCATGTCTCGGATCCACGCGTCGCGTCGGCTCCGGTTCCTCTGCCGAGGGCTCGGGACTGGAGGCAATCTGGCGATCAGGCCGAGGCTCAGGGGCGAGCGCCGCGTCCATGGCGGCGGAGGGTGCCCCGGACGAAGGGGCCGCCGAAGGAGCACCGGAAGCGCCAGGGGCGGCCTGCGGCACATGGGACGTCGGTGCGCCCTGCCCCGAGTCGCGCAGCGGCAGCGGCGTCGTGGGGGGCTTCGGCACGCCCTGGGGGCGGAAGGCCAGCATACGCAGCAGCGTCATTTCCAGGGCGGTGCGCAGGTCAGGGGCATGTTCCATGTCGCCACGCCCCTGGATGCCAATCTGATAGTAAAGCTGCACATCCTCGGCGGTGAAGCGTGCTGCAAGCGCAAGCAGCGCGTCGCGATCGCCGTGGCCGTTGTCCAGGGCATCCGGCACCATCTGAGCGATGGCCAGGCGATGCAGCACCGCGGTGAGCTCGTCGAGCACTCCGGCGAAGTCGGGAGCACGCTCGGCAAGTGCTGCCAACTCGGACAGCACCCGGGCAGCATCCACGTCAGCCAGGGCCTCGACCAGCGCCAGCACGTAGCGCTGGTCGAGGGTGCCTAGCATGGCGCTTACGTCGGCGTGCTCCACTCGCCCCTGACCAAAGGCAATGGCCTGGTCGGTGAGGCTCATGGCGTCACGCATGGAGCCTTCGGCGGCGCGACCCAGCAGCCACAATGCGCTTTCTTCAAAGGGAACCGACTCGGCCTCGAGCACCTTGGCCAGGTGGCCGACGATGCGCTCCGGCGGCATGTGCTTGAGCGTAAATTGCAGACAGCGTGACAGCACCGTGGCGGGCAGCTTCTGCGGGTCGGTCGTGGCCAGCAGGAACTTCACGTGGGGCGGTGGCTCTTCCAGGGTCTTGAGCAAGGCATTGAAGCTGCTGGTAGAGAGCATGTGTACCTCATCGATGAGATACACCTTGTAGCGACCCTGGGTCGGCGCGTACTGCACATTGTCGAGTAGCTCGCGGGTATCCTCCACCTTGGTGCGTGACGCGGCGTCCACTTCGATCAGGTCGACGAAGCGCCCCTCGTCGATGGACACGCAGCTGGCGCATTCCCCGCAAGGAGTCGAGGTAATGCCTTCGTCCCCGTATCCTTTGGACGTGCAGTTGAGGCACTTGGCGAGGATGCGCGCCAGAGTGGTCTTGCCAACCCCGCGGGTACCGGTAAACAGGTAGGCATGGTGAAGGCGCCCCTGATCCAGAGCGTTGACCAGCGCACGCTGGACGTGCTCCTGGCCCACCAGCTCGTGGAAGGTACGCGGCCGCCACTTGCGGGCCAGAACCTGATAGCTCATGCAGCGCGGAATCCTTGCGGTGGTCAAATGTCGGCGACGTGCCGGCGCCCGGAAATGGATCGGCGCCCGAAGCCCGACTGAGTGGTACATTCTAGCGACTGGGGCCGGCCGCGGAAAGCAACGCGGGTCGTGCACCGCCCAAAGCTCACCTCGGCCTCTGCGCCAACCGCCGGCTGTGGTAGTCTCGCCGGGATGACACCGCAGCGCGCCTCGAACAGGGATGAGACCATGAGCCGACAGCCTTCCTTACCGCCCACGGCGGGGATTTCCTATGAGCAGGTCGCCGCCGCCGCCGAGAACCTTGAGGGCCGCGGGGCAGAGCCCACCCTGCAGCGAGTATGCGAGCACCTGGGTGCCGGCTCGCCCAACCGCATCCAACGCCACCTGAGCGCCTGGCGTGCCGCGCGGCCAGCGCCGGAACCTCCCACGCCCCGGTTGCCGGAGTCACTTATCGGCGCGCTGGAGGAGGAACTCGCACGACACGCCAGCGCCGCTCTCGCACGGGGCGAGAAGCTAGCCGAAGAGGCCCGCAGCGACGCCGCCAGTCTGGCCGAGCTTGGCGAAACCATGGAGCAACGCCTGACCGAACTGGAGACCCGAGCAACCACGGCGGAAAGCGCCGCCGAGCAGGCCATGGCTCGTCGCGATGAACTTCAGACCGGTTTCAATGAGCTGCGCGAGAGTCTAGAGCGTGAACAGCGCGAATCGCGCACGCATCGCGAGGCGCTGCTGCAGACACGTCAACAGGTAGAGATGCTGCGCGAGCAGCTTGAGGAGGCCGTGCAGGCTCGGCTGGCCGCCGAGCGCCAGACGCGGGACGCCGATGCCGAACGCATCAAGGCGGAACGCAATCAGGCCGTGGCCGATACCCAGCGCGACAGCGCCCTGGTCACGGTGCGCGAGAAGACCGAACAGCATGCCGAACTGCAAAAGGAGCTGCAGGCCGAACGTGCCCGACAGCGCCAGGAGATCGCCGAACTGCGCAACGAGCAGAAGCAGCGCGCGGATGCCATGGAGAGAGCCCGCCACGAAGCCCTGAAGCAGGCCCAGGAAGCGGCCCAGCGGGCTTCCAAGGCCGAGATTCGCGCAGAGGCACTTCAGGCCACCCAGGCCGCCCTCAAGTCACGCATGGACGCCATGCAGGTTCAGCAGCGCCAGCGCAGCCTGCGCCCCACGGGAGGGCGCCCCAGCGGCGAGCGCGACTGATCGCCCTCGCAACGGGCATTGCCTATAACCTCCTCCAGCCCCTGTCATCTGAGTCTCAGTCCCGATAATCGGCCATCAGCGCCTTGCCCCTGTCACGCAAGAAGGCCAGTACACGGGACTGTTTCCATTCGCCGCGATAGACCAGTCCGAAGCCGAACGTCATGGCCGGGAAAAACGGACGCACCACCACTTCGTCTCGAGACGAGAGTTGGTCCCGGGCAGTCACCGGGTTCATCACCGTGATCCCCACACCGTTGGCCACCAGCGCCGAGATGGTTCCGATGTTGGCTTCGGTCTTGCCGGCGATCTGAATGCCGTGGCGGGCGATGAGTTCAAGCAGCGGATTGGTGCTGATGCTCGGCTGGTTGCTGATCACCAGGTGCTGATCGCACAGGTCCTCGATGTCGATACGCGCCTTGTCCGCCAGGGGGTGGGCCGTCGGCAGCAGGCAGACCGCCTCGGTGGTCAACCAGGGTTCCACCTCCAGCACCCGCGAGGCCACCGGCAGGGTGACAAAGCCGATATCGGCGTGGCTCGACTCCACGGCCAGCTGCACCTCATTGCTGGACATCATGTCCAGACTCACGCTGAAGCGAGGATTTTCCTCCAGCAGCGCCGCCACCAGGCTCGGCACGAAGCCGAAGGAGAGGCCGGGAATCGAGGCGATTCGCAGCCGCGACGTCCCGAACTCCTTGAGTGCCAGCACGCTGTGACGCAGCTCTTCGATATTGCCCATCAGCCGCAGGATCTCGTCGTAGAGCTCACGGGCCTCCGGCGTAGCCACCAGGCGGTTCTTCTCGCGCAGGTAGAGCTGGATCCCGAGGTTCTCCTCCAGTTGGGCCAACGAACGGCTGACCCCTGACTGGGTGATGCCCAGGGTCCGCGCCGCCTGGGATGCACTGCCCGCCTCAAACAGCGTCTTGAAGATCGCCAGCGCCTTGAGCGAGTGGATGGTCACATCTGCCATGACTTAAACTCACTGAATCCGATAAAAACATCATATATTGAAATATGTTGCCATCGCTACCTAGACTGAATCGAGCCTTCCTTCATCACCACAACGACAATCGGAATCCTCGATGACCGACTCACCGCTGTTCTACCAGGCTGGCCCCACCCTGCCGGAAGTCAGCCATGCCGATGGCGTCACCCTGTGGGATACCCGGGGCAAGGCCTATCTGGACGGCTGCTCGGGCGCCATCTCCTGCAACCTCGGTCACGGCAGGCAGGACATCCGCAATGCCATGCTGGCCCAGCTAGACCGCGTCGCCTTCACCTATCGCACTCAATTCGAGAATGCCCCCGCCCTGGCCCTGGGCCGCGCCCTGGTCGAGCTGACCGACGGCGCCCTGGAAAAGGTATTCTTCGTCTGCAGCGGCTCAGAGGCCGTGGAGTCGGCTCTCAAGCTGGCACGGCAGTACGTGGTCGCCACCGACGAGCCGCAGCGACGCCGCTTCGTTTCCCTGCGCCCCTCCTACCATGGCAGCACCCTGGGGGCGCTTGGCGTCACCGGCTATCACCCCCTGGAGGCGCCCTTCACCGAGCTCACCCACGCTTCGCTCAAGGTGGCGGGCCCCGACTTCTATCGCCACCAGGATGCCGACGACGACGCCCATGTCGACCGGGTGCTGGCCGAGACCCGGACGGCCATTGAGGCTGCCGGTCCCGAGTCGATCATCGCCTTCATATTGGAGCCGGTGGGCGGTGCAAGCACCGGCGCCCGGCTGCTCGGCGAGCGCTATCTGAAGGGTATCCGCGCGCTGTGCGACGACGTCGGCTGCCTGCTGATCCTCGACGAGGTGCTCACCGGCCTGGGCCGCACCGGCACCTGGTTCGCCTGGCAGCACTACGGCGTCATCCCCGATCTTCTGGTCACCGCCAAGGGGTTGGGCGCCGGCTATTACCCGGTGGGGGCACTGCTCGCCCGGGACGACATCGTCTCCAAGGTGATGGCCAACGGCGGCTTCCAGCACGGCCACACCTACGCCGGCAACCCGCTGGCCTGTGCCACCGGCCTCGCTGTGATCGAGGCAATCCGCCGCGAGCGGCTGCTGGACAACACCCGGGCGCGAGGCGAGCAGCTTGAGGCCGGTCTGCGAACGCTGGCCGAACGCTACCCCTGGGTCGGCCACGTGCGCGGCCTCGGCCTGCTGTGGGGCGTCGAACTGGTCGCCGACCCTGCGACCCGCCAGCCCTTCCCCGCCGGGCAGAACCGTTTCGCCCAGATCACCGCCCTGGCCAAGGAGGAGGGGCTGCTGATCTATCCCCGACGCACCCTGGACGGCGTGGCCGGCGACCATTTCCTGGTCACCCCGCCGCTGACCATCCGCGCCCAGGAGGTGGGGACGCTGCTCGAGCGACTGGGGCGCGCCATGGCCCGCTTCGACCAGGCGCTGGCCGACGAAGCCGGCACCGCTGCCTTCACCTCCCAGCCGAAGGAGGCCCCGACATCATGACGCTGCTCACCCAGAAGGTCCGCGATCTTGAGGCGGCAGTGGCCGCCATTCCGCAGGGGGCGACGATCATGGTCGGCGGCTTCGGCTCGCCTGGCACCCCCTTCGCCCTGCTCGACGCCCTGCTGGCAAGTGGCCAGGACGAGCTTACCCTGATCAAGAACGATGCCAACGAACCGGGCATCGGCATCGGCAGGCTGATCGAGGCCGGACGCGTCCGGCGGCTGATCACTTCGCACCTGGGGCTCAACCGCACGGCCATCGAGGCGATGAATGCCGGGCGGCTCGAGGTGAGTTTTCATCCCCAGGGCCTGCTCGCCGAGAAGATCCGCTGCGCCGGCGCCGGCCACGGCGGCTTTCTCACCGACATCGGCCAGGGCACCGAGATCGCCGAGAGCCGCCGGGAGATCGAGATCGACGGCCGCACCTGGGGCATCGAGCCCGCCCTGCACGCCGATTTTGCCCTGGTGCACGCCGAGCGGGCCGACCGCTACGGCAACCTGATCTACCGCGCCACCGCCAGCAACTTCAACCCGCTGATGGCCATGGCCGCCGAGCAGGTGATCGCCCAGGCCTACCGCCTCGACGCACCGGGCGAGCTACCCATCGATGCCATCCACACCCCCTGCGCCTTCGTCAGCCAGGTAGTGCAGGTCGACCGTGTCACCAGCGAACAGGGAGTGCGCCGCCATGAGCTCTGACACCCAGCGCATCCTGACCCGAGCCGCCCGGGAGGTGATCCCCGGCCAGATCGTCAATCTCGGCATCGGCCTGCCGACCCGACTCTTCCACTACCTGCCCGACGAAATGGAAGTGCTGGTGCACTCCGAGAACGGCGTGCTGGGCTGCCGCCCGCGCCGCGACGGCGAGGCGCCGGACCACGACATGATCGACTCCGGCGGGGCCTACATCACCACCCGCCCCGGAGCCAGCGTCTTCGACAGCGCCACCTCCTTCGCCATGATTCGGCGCAGCCGGGTTGACCTTACCTTCATGGGCGCCTTCGAGGTCGACGCCGCTGGCAACCTGGCCAACTGGAAGATCCCCGGAAAGTTCTCGCCCGGCATCGGCGGCGCCATGGAACTGGCCCAGAAGGTCAAGCGGCTGGTGGTGCTCTGCTCCCACAACGACAAGCACGGCAACCCCAAGATCCTCGAGCGCTGTCGCCTGCCGCTCACCGCCAGCGGCTGCGTGTCGCGCATCATCACCGACAAAGCGGTGATGGACGTGACCCCGGAGGGGCTTAGCGTGGTAGACATCGCCGAGGGCCTCGACCCGTTGAGCCTGCGCGCGGCCACCGAGGCGACGCTGATCATCGACGAGTCACGACTGGGGAGATTCTGATGCTGGACGCCACAGAGAAGCGCATCGTTGCCGCCTGCGAAGGGCTCATGGACGACACCCTGGCGCTGACCTGCGACCTGGTGCGCGGCTACAGCGTGCTGGGCCAGGAGCATGGGGCGCTGGACACCATGGAGGCCTGGTTCGAACGGCTCGACTTGCCGGCGACCCGGGTGCCGCTGGATGCCCCGGGGTTTGCCGAGCACCCTCACCGAGTGCCCACCGAATGGGACAGCGCCGGTCGCTACAACCTGGTCTCGCGGCTCAATCCCGATGCCAGCGGTCCGCACCTGGTGTTCAACGGCCATCTGGACGTCGTGCCCGCCGAGCCCGTCGACATGTGGACCCGCACGCCCTGGGAACCCTGGGAACAGGACGGCTGGCTCTACGGCCGTGGTGCCGGCGACATGAAGGCCGGCATCGCCGCCATGGTCATGGCGGTGCAGGCGGTGCGCCAGGCCGGCGTGACCATCGATTTCCCGCTGACGTTGCAGACGGTGATCGAGGAAGAGTGCACCGGGAACGGCGCTCTGGCCTGCCTGCATCAGGGCTTTAGCGGCGATTTCGTGCTGATCCCCGAGCCCTTCGGCGCCCAAATCTACAGCGGACAGGTGGGCGTGCTGTGGTTCCGCATGCAGATCGAGGGCCTGCCGGCTCACGTGCTCGACACCGCCGCGGGCCGCAACGCCATCGAGACCCTGCAGCTCTATCTGCCGGCGCTCAAGGCGCTGGAGGAGGAGATCAACGCCCTGCCCCGCCCAGCGCCCTATGTCGACCATCCCCATCCCTTCAATCTCAGCATCGGGCGGGTGGAGGGCGGCAACTGGGCCTCCAGCGTGCCGGCCCACGCCATCCTCGAGGGGCGCGTCGGCTTTCCGCCGGGTATGACGCCTGACGAGGCCATGGGGCGGGTGCGCGAGACCCTTGCCGCCCGCCATGCCGAGCTCGACGATGCTACGCCGGCGCCCCGGGTCAGTTTCCATGGCTTCCGCTCGGAGGGGCACCTGGTCGACCTCGATACTCCGGGCATCCGGCTGCTTTCCGAGTGCCACGAGGCACTGCTTGGCAAGCCGCCGGCTTACTACCTTTCCACCTGCACCACCGACCTGCGCGCCTTCTACGTCTCGGGCGAGATCAACGGCACCTGCTACGGCCCGGTCGCCCAGCGCATCCATGGGGTTGATGAGTGCGTGGAGATCGACTCCATCCGACACGTGCTGACTACCTACGCGCTGTTCATCCACCGCTGGGGGCGCCTGGCCGACCCCAAGGAGCCGACCCCATGAGAGACGTCTATCTCGCCGACTACGCCCGCAGCGCTTTCACTCGAGCGCACCCCCGCAAGCCGGAGGTGGACGGCTGGGCCGACACGCGAAGCGATGTGCTGCTGGCTGCCGTGATCGACGCCCTGCTCGAGCGAGGCGACCTCGACGGCGCCGCCGTGGAGGATCTCAGCATCGGCTGCGCCCTGCCGGTCAAGGAGCAGTGGAGCTTCGGTGGGCGCTACCCACTGTGGCTTGCCGAGCGCCTGGGCGAGCGGGGCCGCGCCTGTGCCAGCCGCCAGATCGATCAGCAGTGCGGCTCGGGGCTGGCCGCCCTGCGCAGCACCGCCCGCGAGATACAGGCGGGTGCCATCGAGGTCGGCATCGCCGGCGGCGTCGAGAACATGACCCGGGTGCCCATGGGCCCGGCGCTGTTCAAGGAGGGCGTGCTGACCAGCCCGGCCGCGCTGCAAGAGGTCGACTGGCTGGCGCTGGGGGTGGCCCTGAACATGGGCGTGACCGCCGAGCGCCTGGCCGAAGCCGCGGACATTGGGCGCGAGGCCATGGATGCCTTCGCCCTGGCCTCGCACCGACGAGCCGCCGCGGCCGATACCGAGGGACGCTTCAACGGCGAGCGCCTGATGCTGGCCAATGCTGCCGGCGAGCGCATCGTACGAGACGCTAATATTCGCGCCGACACCACGGCTGAGCGTCTGGCTGGACTCGACCCGGTGTTCCAGGAGGGCGGCAGAGTGACCGCCGGCAACAGCTCTCCGCTCACCTCCGGGGCCGCCGCCGCCCTGCTGATGTCCGAGGAGGCCCTGACGCGCCATGGCGCCACGCCCCTCGCCCGAGTGGTGGGCATCGCCGACTGCGGCGTCGCCCCGGAGCGGATGGGCGCCGGGGCGGCGGCGGCCATTCAGCGCGTGCTGGACCAGGCCGGGCTGGGCATCGCCGACATCGACGCCTGGGAGATCAACGAGGCCTTCGCCGCGGTGCCGCTACACGCCATGGGCGAGCTGGCGCTGGACCCCGAGCGTGTCAATGTCTGGGGCGGCGCCCTGGCGCTGGGTCACCCTCTCGGCGCCACAGGGATTCGCCTTGCCGGAACCCTGGCACGAATTCTGCAAGTAAAAAACAAGCGCTACGGCTGTGCGGCCGCCTGCATCGGCGGCGGCCAGGGCATCGCCCTGCTGCTCGAAAGCGCATGACCCGCGCAGGCAGAATGTCCTGCACCTCGTTTCCATGAGCCATCATCAGGAGGTAACCGCCAGAACCGAGAACGTCACCCAACTCCACTGAACAATACAACTCCACTGAACAATACAATCCACAACAAGCAGGCATCGACATGAAAAATCATAATACGTCTTTCCATCGCCCCTTCATCAGCGCCCTGGCGCTGCTTGGCGCCATTTCTCTGGCCAGCTTGCCGGCCCAGGCCCGGGATCTTCCCGAGATCCAGGATGACGTCTTCCAGGTCGCCAATTCCGGCGCCTACCCGCCCTTCAGCTACGTAGACACGGCCGGCAACCTGATCGGTTTCGATGTGGATATTGCCGAAGCCCTGGCAGACAAGATGGGGGTCGAGGTGAACATCCAGACGTCGCCCTGGAACGGCATCGTCGCCGCCCTGGCCGGCGGGCGTTTCGACGCCTGCATCTGCAGCATGAGCGTCACCGAAGAGCGCGAGAAGGCCGTCGACTTCACCGACCCCTACTACCGCTCGGGGCTCTCCATCTGGGTGCGGGAAGAGACCGATGACGTCAGCAGCATCGATGACTTCGAAGGCAAGCGAGTGGGTTCCACCCTCGGCGAGACCGGCAATCAGTGGGCCACCGAGAACGCCGAGGGAAGGTGGCGCAACCAGACCTTCCAGGGCCTTCCCGACATGCTCAACGGTCTCACTACCGGGCGCGTCGACGTGATGATCGCCGATGATATTCCCGTCTATGTGGCCATTGGGGAAGGAGATATCGCCATCAAGCAGATCGATGTCGGCGAGCTGCCCAGCTGGCCCGCTGCCATTGCCATCCAGAAGAATACGCCGCAGCTCAAGGCAGCGCTCAATACGGCGTTGACCGAGATCCGTGAGGACGGCACCTACCAGGCCATCGTCGACAAGTGGATCGGTGAAGGCGTCGAGTTCAATTAGATGATCCCTCGACAGCAGGGCGCGAGCCCTGCTGCTTCCGCACCCTCCTGACAACACGACAACAGGATAGAAGGGATCATGGACATCAATCTGATGATCGAGATCGCGCCGCTGCTGGTGAAGGCGGCCTGGATCACCGTGGACATCTCCGCGCGTGCCCTGTTCTTCGGTTTCTTTATCGCCTCGGCGCTGGTGGCCCTGCGCACCTCGCGAATACCACCGGCTCGCTGGCTGGCCCGCGCCTATATCAGCGTGGTGCGCGGCACGCCCTATTTCGTACAGCTGTTGCTGGTCTTCTACGGCGGGCCCGCCATTGGTCTGCGCCTGGACCCCTTCACCTGCGGTGTTGTCGTCGGCGCCTTCAACATCGGGGCTTACATGAGCGAAGCCATGCGCGGCGCCATCGAGTCGGTGGACAGCGGCCAGAGCGAGGCGTCGCGCTCCCTGGGCTTCGGTCGCCTGGCCACCCTGCAGCACATCATTCTGCCCCAGGCGGCTGCCCTGATGATCCGCTCGGTAGGGGTGCTGGCCATCATTCTGGTCAAGAACTCCTCGCTGGTATCGATCATCTCGGTGGTCGAGTTGACCTATCAGGCCCAGCGGCTGATCGGCTCCACCTACAAGCCCCTGGAAGTCTTCATGCTCAGCGCCCTGATGTACATCGTCATCATCTATGCGGTCATGGGCATCGTGGAGTTCCTCTATCGACGGGCCACTCGCTACACCTTCCTGTAACACTTGCCGGGCGCATTGCCGGGCCACAACTACCAGGATAGCCCCATGGAATTCGACTTCAGCCCCGTCATTGACTATTGGCCCACCCTGCTGAAGGGCGTCGGCGTCACCCTGCTGATCGGCGTGGCCGTCGCTGTGATGTCGATAATCGGCGGCCAAATCGTGGCAGTCATCACGCTGTATACCCGCAAGATGGTGAACTGGCCGCTGCGCTTCTTCATCTGGCTGTTCATGACCACACCGCTGCTGCTGCAGCTGTACTTCCTCTATTTCGGCATCGGCGAATGGATACTCATACCGGCGATCGTGGTGGGGGTTCTGGGCCTGGGCTTTCACTACATGGCCTATAACGCCGATATCTTCATCGCCACCATCAAGTCTGTCTCCAGCGGCCAGTACGAAGCATCGCGCTCACTGGGTTTCGGCCACCTCCGAACGCTCCTCTATATCATTCTCCCCCAGGCCTTCTATCGCGCCCTGCCCCAGCTGAGCAACAACATGATCATCATGGTCAAGGATATCTCGGTGCTGTCGGCTATCGGCATCGGCGAAATGGTCTATGCCTCGCAGTACGCCATCAGCGTGACCTTCCGCCCCTTCGAGTTCTACATCACCATCGCCGTCATCTACTACCTGATCAATCTGATGATGGAAGCCGGCCAGACGTGGATCGAGCGTCGCGCCGCCTACCGCAGCTAACGAGGACCCCGCATGACACAAACAACAGAGACCCCGATGGTCGAGCTCAAGGGGATCAAGAAACGCTTCGGTGACCTGGAAGTGCTCAAGGGCATCGATCTCAGCGTAGATCGCGGCAAGATCATCTCCATCATCGGTCCGTCAGGCTCGGGCAAGAGCACCCTGCTGCGCTCCGTCAACAACCTGGAGGTGATCGACGAGGGCACCATTACGCTGGATGGCGTTCAGGTCAATCGGCCCGACCTGAAGGGCCTGGCCTACGAGAAGCACATCAACCATATCCGCCAGAACATGGGCATGGTGTTCCAGCACTTCAATCTGTTTCCTCATCTTTCGACACTGGAAAACGTGACGCTGGCGCCCAGAAAGCTCAAGGGAATGAACGCCAGTGACGCTCGAGATCTGGGCATGGAGCTGCTTGAGCGCGTGGGCCTCGCAGACAAGGCACTGGTCTATCCGAGCGCGCTTTCCGGGGGCCAGAAACAGCGGGTGGCTATCGCCCGAGCCCTGGCCATGCGCCCCAAGGTCATGCTCTTCGACGAGGCCACCTCGGCGCTCGACCCCGAACTGGTCGAGGAGGTCAACCTCGTCATGAAGGGTTTGGCCGAGGAGCATATGACCATGCTGATCGTCACCCACGAGATGACCTTTGCTCGCGACGTTTCCGACTGGGCGATGTTCATGGATGGCGGCGTGGTGGTCGAGGCCAACACCCCCGACCACCTGTTCAGCCATCCCGATCAGGAACGCACCCAGCACTTCCTGCGCAAACACCTGGGGGCTCAGGCCTGACGAGGTGCCAATCCCTGCAGCAGCGAATCGCCGTCGACCTACTCGCCCCGCAATGCCGGATGGTGGCAGACTGAAGGTTGCGTGGCGTAGTGATGGGAGATGGGCATGGTCCTGGCGAGATGGGGCATCACATGGACCTGTTGACGGCTCTGCTGCGCCAGACCCGCGACAGCCTGCGCGACCTGGCCCCGGTGGTCCTGGTGGTGGCCTTCTTCCAGCTGGTGGTGATTCGTCAGCCCCTGCCGGAGGAACTGAGTCTCCTAGACCTCCTGGGCGGGCTCGTCATGGTGGTCGCAGGGCTGACCCTGTTCATCCAGGGCCTGCAGCTGGGTCTTTTTCCAGCCGGTGAGCATCTCGCCAGGGAGTTTGCCCGCAAGGGCAGCGCCGCCTGGCTGCTGCTGTTCGCCTTCGCCCTGGGCCTCGGCACCACGGTGGCGGAACCCGCGCTGATCGCCGTGGCCGGCAAGGCCGCCACCGTGGTCGCCGACGCCGGGCTGATCGAGTCTTCCGAGTCCAGCCGGGCGCGCTTCGCCTTTCAACTGAGGATGGTAGTGGCCGTGTCAGTCGGCAGCGCCGTGATGCTTGGGGTACTGCGCATACTCAAGGGCTGGCCCCTGCACCTGATGATCATCGCCGGCTATGCCCTGGTCATGGGGCTTACTTTGCTGGCCCCGGCCGAGATCATCGGCATTGCCTATGATTCAGGCGGGGTCACCACCTCCACCATCACGGTACCGCTGGTAACGGCACTCGGCATTGGGCTCGCCACTGCGATCCAGGGACGCAACCCCATGCTGGATGGTTTCGGGCTGATCGCCTTCGCTTCGGTGATGCCGATCATCTTCGTCTTACTGTTTGGCATTCTGCGGGGAGGCCTCACTTGAACGAGTTGCTTGCCGTGCTGCGAAGCACCCTGCTGGATATCCTGCCCATCGCCGCGATTCTCTTCGGTTTCCAGTACCTGGTGATCCGGCGACCGCTACGGCGACTCAAGCAGGTGCTGGCCGGTTTCGTTCTGGTGCTACTCGGTTTGACGCTCTTCCTGGTAGGGCTCGAGACGGCGCTATTCCCCATGGGCAGCCTGATGGCCGAGCAGCTTACCTCCCGCCAATTCCTGCCGGCCGTGGTCACCGAGGCGCAGCGACACTGGCTCGACTACTACTGGGTCTACCTGTTCGCTTTCGCCATCGGCGCCAGCACCACCATCGCCGAACCGGCCCTGATCGCGGTGTCACTCAAGGCGGGCGAGATCTCGGGTGGCACCATCGATCCGCTGATGCTGAGGATTGCCGTGGCGCTGGGCATGGCCTTTGGTATCAGCCTTGGCGCTCTGCGGATCGTGCTGGGGCTCCCCCTGCACTGGCTGGTGATGGGGGCCTATCTGCTGGTGATCCTGCAGACCCTGCGTTCACCGCGCAGCATCATCCCGCTGGCCTACGATTCGGGAGGGGTCACCACCTCGACGATTACGGTACCGATCATCGCGGCCCTGGGACTCGGGCTTGCCGATGCCATCCCGGGACGCGACCCGGTGCTGGATGGCTTCGGCATGATCGCACTGGCCTGCCTGTTCCCGATCATCACAGTGATGGGCTATGCCCAGATCGCAGAGTGGTGGGAACGACGCCCGCCTCGCTGAGAGGGGACCTCTGAATGGCTCGAACAGGAATAGAAGACACGCGAATGAAATGACAGGAATGCAGGACCACAAATGGAGGCGGCCCCGACAGCCACATCCCGGCACACGCGACCACCACTACCGTTGCTCCCTTCCGGGCCTGGCGGGGTTTGTGGCTTAGCATTGCGGGAGGACCGACGGGGCCACCATAACGCGACATCTAAGATTTCGACGTCAACTCGACAGAGGGAGCGTTGTCAATCAACGCCTTGCCAAGTGCGAGCGCACTATAGCAATGCAGGGCTCGGCCGGCAAGGGGCGTTTGCCTCGGGGGCCAGGGTGAACCTGACCAAACGTTGCTGTATTTTGGAAGTCATCTGTTTTTCCCCGAGAACGTCCATTGGTCGGCTCGGGATTCTGTCCATTTCCACATCGGGAGACACTCCATGACAAAGGATCCGAACAAGGGTTACATCGCTCTGCTTGGCTGGAGCCTGAACGCCATCGAAGCCGCCGAGAACTTCGACCGTCGCTACGTGGTGGTCGCCCCGGACTGGGCCGAGGAGTACTGCCAGAAGCACGACATCCCCTATGTGTCCTGGAACTTTGAACGCCTGAACGACCGCTCCATGGAGATCGCCGAGACCCTCAAGGAGCTGGGCGTCGACGTGGCGATTCCGATGTTCGAGGAGACCGTGGAGTGGGCAGGCGCCATCAACTCGGTGCTACTCGACAACCCCCGTTTATATGGCCAGTCGCTGCTGCTGCGCGACAAGGCGCTGATGAAGCGTCGCGCTCAGCTTGGCGGTATTCGCGTAGGCATCTTCGAGGAGGCCCATGACAAAGAGGACGTCGTTCGTTTTCTCAAGCGGGTCAACCAGACCCTCCTCAAGCTCGACGGCGACCCCAACGATCCCATCCACCTCAAGGCCTTCGACAAGGCTGGCTGCCTGGGCCACAGAATGATCCGCACCCCGGACGAGGTCGACTCTATCCCGGACGAGGAATTCCCGGTGCTGATGGAATCTCACCTGGACGGCTGGGAATTCGCCGTGGAAGCGTGGATCCACAATGGCAAGATCGCCTTTCTCAATATCTCCGAGTACGTGACCCTGGGCTACTCGGTGTTCGTGCCGGCCTCGCCGGAGCTGGAATATTATCGGCCGCAGATCACCGAGCAGATCGAGAAGCTGATCAAGACCTTCGACATCGAGTTCGGCCTGATCCATCCGGAGTACTTCGTCACCAGTGACGGCGAGATGTACTTCGGCGAAGTGGCCTATCGTCCGCCGGGATTCAAGGTTTTCGAGCTGCTCGAGCGGGTCTATGGCTTCAACGCCTACCAGGCCTCCATGTTGGTCTTCGATCCCAAGACCACCTCGGAAGAGGTCGAGGCGTTCTTCCCGCAGGAAGTGGTGGACGCCGACGGCTTTGCCGGCTGCTTCGGGGTCTATCCGCGCCGCCGCGTGGTCAACAAGTTGGAGATCCCCGAAGAGGTCGAGGACGACCCCTACTTCGAGTCCCACGAGCTCACCGCGCCGATGGAAGAAACCGTCACCAAGCGGACCGCCTTCGGCACCCATTGGGGCCTGATATACTTCAAGGGCGAGGAGGCGGCGCGCATGAAGGAATTGCTCAAGCATATGGAAGAGCTTGATTTCTATGTCTGATACAGGCGTCATGGAGAGATGACATCCTGACGACAAGGAATCGGCGTGACCACGCACCGACACACGCAAGACATGAGTGCAACGCCTGCGGCCGACGACAAGCTCGTCGGCCTTTGCCAGAAACTGGACCAGGCGATCAGCCTGCTGGCTAACGCCCCGAAGTTTGCAAGGCCCGGTAAGCTTCCACGAGTGCTCGACACCGCCCGCCGGGTGCTGTTGCAAGAAGGCGGTGCCGCCGCCATCGAAGCTCGTGCCCAGTCCTTTGAAAAGGCCGGGGTCTTCTCGGGCTCCGACTGGCAGACTCCCCAATTCCTGGTACCCTCGTTGACGACCCACTCCCTCAAGAGCGCCGACCCCAATCTGGTGGCGATCGAGGCGCTGAGCGAGCTGCGCCTTCTGGCCGTTGCAAAGGGGGAGTATCTGCATGATCAGATCTCGGCCGAGCAGGCCCACCACTACCTGACCCAGGTGATGGCGATCAATTTGTGGCTGCTGTTCGGCGCGCCCAGCGAGGCTGAGCGCGAGACACAGGGCCGCCTGGCCCAGCTTCCCCGTAATCTGTTCCAGCATCTGGCCGAGCGCATCGGCTACGAGCACATCATCGACCGACTGATCGACGAAATCTGGCGCATCCTGCATCAGCGCCCCATCCAGGTTGAACCGGTCAAGGCAATGATTACCCAGATCGCCATCTGCCAGGCCAATCCGGAGATCGATCTGGGTATCAGCGGCCAGGGCGCCGACCGCCTGGTCAGCTCACTGTTCGGCCCGACTCGGGCCTGCCGTGAGGATCCGGGTCTTGACATCTATCGTGAACGGCTTTCGAGCATGGACGGCGCCGCGCTCCAGGGAGAGGCCACCGGCTTCGCCCGGGCCATGCACGACACCGGCCTGGTGTCGGCCTACCACCCGGTGCTGCTGCGTCACCTGCTGGATCACAGCGATCACCTGGTGGCCGAGGCGCTCGGGCTCTCGGCCACCGGCCGCGATTGCCTGCTCTGCTACCGTGAGCTGGTGTCGGCGCTGATCCGCGGCGGCGTACACCCGGCCACTCCCCAAGCGGTCTTCGGCCTGGCGCTGATGCTGGAGCGCGGCATCCTCTACCAGCCGCCGGTCGCCCCGGCCATGTGGCGCCAGATGAGCCTGACGCTGACAGAATGGTCCCAGGCGCGGCTCAATCTGGCCTTTGGCGAGGCGGTTTCACCCAGAGCACGGCTGCTCGAAGGAGTGCTCTGCATGCTCGGTCAGCCGCTGGGCGTGGGACAGGGCAACAACCCTACCTGCCAGTCGGCCCGGGCCCTCTCCATGTGGGCCTACAATGATCCCGACTATCTGCTGCAGATGGTGGCGTGGGCAGCCCGCGACGACGAGATCATCATGCATTTCGAAGGCCAACCGATCTCCTCGATGGAGAGCAGCGGCGGCGTGGCCCAGAGTCTGCCCATGGACCTCGATCCGGTATCGCTGATCGTTGTCCCCCACCTGGATCGTATCTACGCCGAGATGGGGCGGCGTTGCATTGGCCGCGAGGGCGACCCCCACCGCTGGGTCAACCCCGAGTTCCACGGCTGGTGGTCCGGCCGGGGCTTTCGCATCAACGTTGACGTGGCCACGGGCCAGCTTCACGAGTTAGACACCTTCCTGCGCCACTTCTATGCCAGCTACCACCCCTACTACAACGGCAATCAGCCGCTGATTCACCCTCAGCCGGCTGGCATTGCAGTGACCGACAGCGCCGCTCGCTTCATCGGCTGGCACGCCATCACCGTGCTGCGCGTATCACTGGATCCTTCCGATGTGATGCGGGTTTATTTCTTCAACCCCAACAATGACAGCGGTCAGGACTGGGGCGACGATATCAAGGTCAGCACCGCCGACCACGGCGAGCGCGCTGGCGAGGCCTCACTGCCTTTCGATCAGTTCGCCTCGCGTCTCTACATCTTCCACTACGACCCGCTGGAGCGTGGCGAGTTGGCCCAGGTCACTCAGGAGGAGCTCGATGTGGTGATCGGCCACATCCACCGCAGCTGGGGAGCGGACAGAGTCCCGCCCACCGACCTGCAAGCGGACTCGGGTCCCGGTGGCACGCCTTGATGCCGATCAGGAACTTCACGACAGGCTCTGCCAGAATGTGCAGCACGAAGCCCCGGTCTCGACAACTTGGCGATAGAGGGAGATGAACATGGACTTCAAGCTGCTGATGGTCTTTGTCGATCAGGACAGGACCGACAAGGTGCTGGACGCCGCCAGAAAGGCGGGCGCCACCGGCGCCACCATCATCAACAACGCCCAGGGCCAGGGGCTCAAGCCCCACCTGACCTTCTTCGGACTGGAGTTCATGGCCTCTCGTAGCGTGATACTGATCCTTGTCGAGTCGAACCGTGCCGATGCCGTCCTTGACGCCGCGGCAGAGGCCGGTGGCCTCGACGATTCTCTGGACACCGGAGTCGCTCTGGAACTGGACGTCAACCGTGCCCTTGGGCTCGGCGAGCACATCAAGGCGCTCCAGGCCTCCCCTTCCCGATCCTGAGCTAGAACTCCCCCATGCCGCGACTCGACCAGCTGCTCGTCACCCAGGGCCTGGCCCGTTCACGCACCCGCGCCCAGCGGCTGATCCGCCATGGGCGGGTGAGCCTGGCTGATGGAGGCAAGATACTCACCAAACCCGGCGAGAAGCTGTCGGAGGACACTCGCCTGGCGGTGGAGGCGGATCCCGAAGAGCGCTATGTGTCCCGGGCGGGGCTCAAGCTAGAGGCGCTGATCGAGGCGCTGGGGCTCGACCTGACGGGCAGGCTGGTCCTCGACGTGGGCCAGTCCACCGGCGGCTTCACCGACTGCGCCCTGGCCCACAGCGCTCGCCACGTGATCGGCGTGGAGGTGGGCCACGCCCAGCTCGATTCAAGCCTGCGCCGGGACTCCCGAGTGACCTGCCTGGAAGGGCTTAACGCCCGGGCCATGGCCGGTGACCCGCGACTGAGTGAGGCTCTTGCCGCACAGGGCGCTGCAGGGCCATGTCTTGCGGTCATGGATGTTTCCTTTATCTCTCAGACTCTGATTCTGCCAGAGCTCGCCGGCCTTCTACCGCCGGGTGGCGAGCTCGTAAGCCTGGTCAAGCCTCAATTCGAAGTGGGCCCCGGCGGGGTCAATGCCCGGGGCCTGGTCAACGATTCCGCCCGCTACGTTGATGTGGAAGCGAAAATTCGCGCCTGCTGCCTCGGCGTGGGACTGTCGATCCACCACTGGCGGGAAAGCCCATTGCTTGGCGGCGACGGCAACCGCGAGTTTCTGCTCTATGCCGTGCGGGAGGCCCCACCGGCCTGAGCCCGCCTCATGTCAGCGCCCATCACCTCCCCCGCCACTGTCGCCAGGGTCTACGTCACCCGGATCGCCCCCTGCCCCGGGAGGCGGATTCGCCACAGCGGGCTCGCTCGAAGGCACCACATGCTGCACCCGAGCTGCCTGTCCGTCGGCGCGATGCAGCCAGACGTCGAGCTGGTTAAAGGCGATATCGATGTTATGGTCGGCGAACAACTCTCCTACCCGGCAGTTGATCTCGTCGGTGGCATAGAGGCGATCGCCCAGGGAGTTGACGAAGATCCGCAGTTCGAAGTTGAGGGTGCTCTCGCCGTAGACCATGAAGAACACCTGGGGCTCGGGGTCGGCCAGCACCCGGGCGTTCTCGTCGGCGGCCTGGCGCAGCAGACGATGCACCAGCCGATGGTCCGACCCGTAGGCCACGCCGAAGGTCAGTACCACCCGGGTGACCGTGTCCGACAGTGACCAGTTGATCAGCTGGTCGGTGACAAAGGTCTTGTTGGGGATGATGATCTCCTTGCGGTCGAAGTCGGTCACCGTCGTGGCACGAATGCGGATCTTGCTCACCGTGCCGGTCAGGTTGCCCAGGGTCACGGTATCGCCGATGCGCACCGGACGCTCAAAGAGGATGATCAGGCCCGACACGAAATTGGCAAAGATTTCCTGCAGGCCAAAGCCCAGCCCCACGCTCAGCGCGGCGACCAGCCATTGCAGCTTGTCCCAGGAGACGCCGAGCGTGCCCAGAGACGAGACCAGGCCGGTGCCCACAATGGTGTAGGAGAGCAGCGAGGTAATGGCGTAGGCGCTGCCCTGCTTCATCTCCAGACGCGACAGTACCATTACCTCGAGAAGGCCCGGCAGGTTTCGGGCCATCATCAGCGTCAGTCCGATGATCAGCAGCGCGGTGAAGATATCGGCCACCGACAGGGTGCTGCCGACCAGGTCGCCGCCCTCCATTTCGTCAGTCTCCCAGATCGCCACCTGATCCAGATAACCCAGCACCGTCAGCAGGTCCGACCAGACCAGGTAGAGCAGGAACGCGAAGCCGATCAGCAGGATCAGCTTGGAGAGGCGCAGCGACTGCTGGTTGATCTGCTCCATGTCCAGCGGCGGCTCCTCCACTACCTCCAGCCCCCCGTCGGCCGACTCCTGGGCATGGGCACGGCGTCTGGCCAGGGCCCGCTTGAAGGCCAGCCGGCGTGCCGCCACCGCCAGGCCACGCACCACCGAGGCCTCCACCAGGATCCATAGCCCCAGCAGGTAGAGGGTGATCACGAAGCGCCCCACCAGGCTCAGCGCCGTGTATTCATAGCCGGCCACGATCAGCCCGACCAGCACCAGGGGGACAGCGGCCATGGCCAGCCCCAGCACCAGGCGAAACAGCCGCACGCCGAAGAAAGGCGCATGGGCCAGGATCAGCCGGGCCTGCAGAAAGCTCATCACCAGCAAACCCGTGACCAGCAAGCCCAGAGCTACCGGGCGATGGTTAAGTCCGAAGTCGGTATCTCGTGCCAGGGTGGCGATCACCAGTACCGGCACCAGGGCCAGTCCCAGCCAGCCGAGCAGCCAACGCAGACGTGCGGCGTAGTCCGCCGGCCAGTAAAAGTGCTTTGTGGCTACGCCGTCCAGGACCAGCAGGCGTCGGCCCCAGGCAATCACCGCCCAGGCCAGCGAGAGCTGCAAGGCGGCCAGGCCCAGGCCGTGAGAGATCCCCTCGCCGCCCGCCAGCAATACGCTGCCAGCGGCCGCCAGGATCAGGGGCCCGGGAATCGCCAGTGGGACATTCAACAACACTGCCCGGGGCGTATGCAGTTGGGTATCGCTGCGCAGACGCCCAACCTGCTCATGCAGCGTCGCCAGGCGGGCTTTGATACGCCGGCGACTCCACATCAGTCCGATCGCCACCAGTAACAGGGGCACGCTCACCAGAGCACCGGCGTCGGGCAGGCGCCAGTGCACCGGCAGCACCTGCCGCCACTCCCCCTCCTGCCACTCAAGCACAAGATTATTGGGCAGCTGGCGCGCCCAGGCCAGATCGAGCGGCCGGGTGTTAGCGACCCAGAAGAGCTGCTCGTCGATGGTCGCGCGCAGCTCGCGCGACATCTCGAGCAGCTGCTGCTGGTTGAGCTGCATCTCGATGGCCGAACTCAGCAGGGTGCCATAGGTCTGCTCAAGGCGGTCCACCAGCTCGCGGCGAGACTGGTAGAGACGCTGAAGGGAATCGACCAGAGCATCGCTGACATCGACACCGGCTTCTTCCAGGCGCTGTTTGGCCAGGCGCTCACCCTGGCGCAGCTGATCGCGTTGGCGTACCAGGTCGAATTGGCGCAGGCGCAGATCGGCGATCTCATCCTGGAGGTTACGTCGCGGTGCCACCTGGGGCAGCGAGCGGCGCTGCTCGCGAAGAATCCGCGACAGTAGAATGCTGCCGCGGATCGCCTCGATCTGTTCGTTGAGGCTGCGCTGCAACTGTCGGACGTGATCGAGCTGGCTACGCACCACCAGGCTCTCGCGCACCAGCGCATTGCTTCGGTCGCTCGTTCTCAGCAGCTCAAGGCTGAGATCGCGATTAACCTGCTGGGCACGCTCGAGAACCGGGTGCCCGGCCTCGAGCAGCGGGTCGTCCCGGACGGCATCGGCAATGGCTTGCTCAGAGGCCAGGCGCCGCTTGCGCTCGATGACGTTCTGCAGCAGAGAGAGTTCCGACTCTTGCCGAGCGATCTGTTGGGTCATGAGGTCGCGGCGCTGCTGGTCGAGCTCGCGCAGGCGAGTGTTAGTACTCAGCTCACGCTGATGAAACAGCAGGGTGAGCTCGGCCAGACGACGCTCCACCCGCTGCTGCCAGAGCCGGGGATCATCGCTGGGAAGCTCACGGTTCTCGAGCTCATCCTGAGCGCGACGCGCCCTCTCCACCGCCTGCATGGCCTCGGAGATCGCATGCTGGGCGCGCTCAGGCAGGGTCTGGGCCGAAAGCAATTGGGCGTTGACTTCGGCCAGACGATCCTGCAGCCGCTGAAGCTCGATCACCGACTCCTGCTGGCGCTGCTCCAACTCATCCAGGGACAGGTCGTCCAGGCCGGTGGCCGACATGTCCAGGGCCGCCTCCTCCTCTGCCCGCAGCTCTCGCTCAAGGCGCAGCAGTTCCGAAGGGGCCCGCTCGACACGTGCTTCAAGGGCCTCCATACGCTTTTCTTGCTCTTCCAGAGAGGCCAGGGAGGACAGCGTCTCTTCCAGCAGCTCTATCTCGCCAAGCTGAGCAGCACTGGGGGTCTCGTCCTCCTCGGGAGCCAGAGCATCGAGCCGCAACGCTACGTCGGCGCGCTCCGGCAGGTCTACCTCAGCAAGAACCGGCTGCAGAACGGCTACCAACAGCAGGACCAAAAGCACCAGGGCAGGCCATCCCCATCGACTCGCTCCCTCCCTGCTCATGGGGCTTACGCCCGCACCTATCGCCACGGCCTACCTCGCTTGCAAGACATATTGATCAGGGGTAATTCTCTTCCCCTGGAACGGGCATGGCAATCACCTTCCCCGTCAAGGTCCCACGCTGTTGACTTGACCGCCGGGCGTGGTAGAACAACTGTCTGAATCCTCATTGTCCTACGGATCTCCCCATGTCCTCGCTGAACCGCTCTGCCATTCTCGCCGGCGCAAGCCTGGCACTGCTGCTGCTCGCAGGAGTAGCCCAGGCTGAGACCCAGCAGCTTCGGCAGTTGGGTGTTAACACATCCGGAGCCGGCGTCGGAGAGAACGCCGCAGACCGCGACGCCATTCAGGCCCGCATCCAGGCGCTCAACGAGGAGCTCGAGTCGTTGCAAAGCGAGCTTCAGGGGCTGCCCGGAGACGACGTTATTCCGTCCGAAACGGTCCCAACAGACGAGGTCGCGGCCCTGCAGGCCCGAGAGCGTCGCGAGCTTGAACTCGAATCCCGCCGCAATCCCTTTTCCATTACCACCTATCGGCGCAACTACCTTTTCCCCGCCAGCTATACGAACAGTCCCAACCGAGAAGCCTTCCAGGACATTTCCTCAGAAAACGGCCCTGACAACATCGAGGTGAAGTTCCAGTTCAGCGCCAAGGTCAACCTCGTCGAGGGGCTGTTCGGCGACACCGGCGACCTCTACTTCGCCTATACCCAGCGCAGCTGGTGGCAGGCATATAACACCGACTCATCCTCGCCCTTCCGCGAGACCAACTATGAGCCGGAAATCTTCATGAATTTCGACAACGCCTGGCGGGCCCTGGGCTGGACCAACGTGCGCAACCGCCTGGCGCTGAACCATACCTCCAACGGTCGCTCCGCTCCGCTCTCGCGCAGCTGGAACCGAGTCTACCTCGAGAGCATCTTCCAGCGCGGCGACTGGGCCTTCAGCCTGGCCCCTCACTGGCGCATCCCGGAGTCGGAGAGCGAGGACGACAACCCCGACATCGAACGCTATATGGGCTATGGCGATGTCACCGTCGCCCGGCGATTCGGCGAGAACGAGCTCAGCCTGCTTTGGCGGGGCAATCCCAGCGCGGGCAATATGGGCACCCAGGTGGACTATTCCTGGCCGCTGTTCAACGGCAACGTCCGCGGCCACGTGCAGTACTACTACGGCCATGGCGAGAGCATGATCGACTACAATCATCGCAATCATCGTCTGAGCCTGGGCTTCAGCCTAAATCCCTTGTTCAGCGGCGGCAGCATGACCCGTTGATGCTGATCCCGATCAAGCTGACGTCGGTACAGGTCGCCGCAGCCGTGGCAACCGCTACGTCGACTGCTATGATGAGCCTGTCATTCATCGTCAGAGGAAGACCCGATGGCTAACCGTACTCACCATAATCACGAATCCACCCAGCAGCTAAAGGAAGATTTGCACCATCTCACCCAGACCGTCGAAGAGCTGGTCAACGCCACGGCTGATGACTCCCGAAGCAACATCAAGGAGCTGCGCGTTCGCGCCGAGAAACGCCTGAAGGAGACTCGGGATCGCCTCGAAGACCGCGGCGAGCGCCTCTATGGCGAGGCCCGCGACTCCGTCGAGCATCAGGTCGACGCTGTCGATCGCTACGTCCACGACAACACCTGGACCAGCATCGGCATCGGCGCCGCCTTGGGCATTGTCGTCGGCATGCTGATCGGGCGTCGCTGATGCCGGAAAGCCAGGGACCGGCACAGCGCCTGTTCACCGCCGCCCGGCGTCTGCTGGGCAGCCTGTTGGCCACCGGCGAGACACGCTTGCGTCTTGCCGTTGTGGAACTCGAGGAGGAGCGAGTCCGGCTGGTGGGCCTGCTGCTGATTGTGGGGCTCAGCCTCATTCTATTGATGCTAGGCATCGGGGTGCTTACCACCCTGGTCATCGTCGCCTTCTGGGACAGCTACCGGCTCACCGCCATCGGCGTCAGCGCCGGAGTGCTGCTCGGTGGGGGGCTGTTGCTGGCGCTGCGGGCGCTGCAACTGGCCAAGCGGCGCACATTGCTGGCCAGCACGTTGAAGCACCTGGCTACCGACCGCGAGTTGGTGGAGCAGGACCGCCGGGAGGAACGTCATGAACGCTGATTCCAGATCTCGGCTGCCGGCACACCATGAAGCATCGGCGCTCTCACGTGCCGAACGCAAGGCACAGCTGGAAGCCAGGATAGAGCAGCAGCGCATCGATATCCTGGTGGAGGCAAGTCGCTACCGCGAGGCAGGACGTCCTATCGACGAGGGCTGGGGAATGCTGGTGCGTTTCAAAGTGCCGCTCCTGGCTCTGGGAGGTGCGCTGCTGTTGGAAAGCGCCCGTCACCCCAATACTGTACTGCGAGTCGTCAAGCGGCTGGCAGCCGGCGGCCTGCTGCTGAGACGCGCTCGTCGCATGCTACCCTGATTCCCTACCCCGTCTCACCCAGCGCCGTATCCGATAGAGACGGCAACGCCGCAAGCCACGCCGGCACCTCGCCGGCAAAGTCGTCCTCTTCGCCGCACACTCCATCCTCGACCATCAGGATTGCCAAGGACTTACCCCGGGCCGCCCAGTGATGGCTGGCATCGCTCATCAGCTCCAGAAAAATGGCCATGGCCTCGCCGTCGGCCGGGGCCGCGGGCACCAGAATCACTCGCGCCTTGCCAGCCTTCCATTCGAGCTCCGTCAGACAGTCCCAGGCCGCATCCCAGTTGCGGCCGAAGTGGGCGGGAAAGGCCAGGCTTGCCGCCAGGGCATCCAGCAGCGTTTCACTGTTCCAGCGCCGGGGCACGGGCAGACAGTGCCAGCAAAGGCCTTCGGCCTCTCCAATGTCCGTGGCTCCTGAGGCCCCCAGACGATAGATGCCGCTGTGGGCGGGGTTGGCCAGGAAGCGCGCCAGCGCCTCTCCGGAGGATCGCAAGGTCATCGGCGATCCTCCAGCACTCGGAATGAAGCGTAGTGATCATCGGTATAGTAGAAGATTTCCGGCGGATTGCCGCCGGTGACGATGCGCCGCGCGCCGCGATGTGACAACCCCGGAGTCTCGACAGTGTACTCGCGGTAGTAGCCCCGGGGACGCTGGGGCAACAGCCGCTCACGATTATGAAAGGTCGTGCCATCCTGAGTGTGCGGGAAGGGCCCACCCCGCTCGATCAACCGCAGCGTCTCATCCACCTGAATCTGGCCCGAGAGGCGCTGTTCAACGGGGGCAGGTTCCCCGGTTCCAGATCCGAACCAGGACCCCAGCTCCTGGAACTGAGAGAGGCCAGCCAAGGCCAGCAAGGCAACCAGCAGTATCTTCTTCATGTTCCTCTCGATGGGTGACGATCAGGAGCTAATCATCATGCCGCGAGACGTCAACGCAAACCAGCCGCGGATGACGCTGACCGCTGGATCGCGCTATGGTGCGAGGGCGGCGCTACGCTCACCCGTCGACTCGGATAACGCAAGGAAACTGCCATGCCCATCGCCATTGCCCTACACGTGCTCGCCTCCGTTATCTGGGTGGGCGGGATGTTCTTCGCCTGGATGGTGCTGCGACCAGTGGCGGCCGGTCTGCTGGAACCGCCGGCTCGCCTGGCGCTGTGGCGCGGCGTCTTCGCCGGCTTCTTCCCCTGGGTATGGGCGTCCGTAGGGGTGCTGCTGGTCACCGGGCTGTGGATGCTGTTCGCAGTGTTCGGTGGCATGGCCGGAGCGCGCTGGCATATCCACCTGATGCTGCTGTTGGGCTTGGCGATGATGGCGATTTTCCTGCACCTCTGGTTTGCCCCCTATCGCCGGCTATGCCGCGCGGTGGATGCCGCCGACTGGCCCGAGGGCGGTCGCCAGCTCGGCCAGATTCGTCGGATGATCGGGCTGAACCTGATTCTCGGCCTGGTCACCGTCGCCATCGCCAGCGGCGGACGCTATATGTAAGGGCTGCGTCATCGGCAGGATCGTCCCCGGAGCAGTCGACTGTCAGAAAAATGTCATCTTATGGGTTCGTGAAACTGCTAATGTACCGCAGCAACGTGCCTGCCTGAAGGCAACGCGGTAAACGGGGAAGAATGAGGGGAGGCACGCCATGCGAATGTTGGCGCTCTACAGCATCAAGGGCGGGGTCGGCAAGACCGCCTCCGCGGTAAATCTGGCCGCAGAGGCCGCCGCGGCTGGATGGCGAGTTCTGCTGTGGGACCTCGACCCCCAAGCGGCCACCACGTTTTATCTTCGCGCCAAACCGAAGGTTCGTGGCGGTGTAGAACGGCTGGTAAAGGGTGATGCCGCCTTCCACAAGGTGATCCGCGCAACAGAGATCGAGCGCCTCGACCTGCTGCCCGCCGCACTGGCCTCACGGGATCTCGATCACTTGCTGGCCGCCCAGCGCGAGAACCAGCTGCGACGCATCCTCAAGCCGATTCGCGACGACTACGATCTGGTCATCCTGGACTGCCCACCCAGTCTCTCGACCCTTTCAGAGAGCGTTTTTGCCAGCGTCGATGCCCTGCTGGTGCCCATCGTGCCCACGGTGCTTTCGGTGCGCACCCTGGAACAGCTGCGCGACTTCCTGGATGAGCGCGACATCCCCTGCCAGGTATGGCCCTTCGTGACCCTGGCGGACCGACGCCGCACCCTGCACAGAGACACCATTACCGCCCTGCCGGAACGCTGGCCCCTGAGACTCTCAACGTCCATTCCCAGCGCCAGCGTAGTCGAGCGCATGGGGGTGGAGCGCGCCCCGCTGCGCCATTTTGCTTCTGCAACGCCAGCGGCCAAAGCCTACCGGGCGCTGTGGCAGGAGATCGCCCAGCGCCTTGCATAGCGCCCGTAAATAACCGCTCGATGGAACCCTCAGACCGCCCCGCCGCAGGCCACCCCGCTGGCCCAGGCCCACTGGAAGTTATGCCCGCCCAACTCGCCGGTAACGTCGAGCACCTCGCCGATGAATCGTAGCTGGGGCAACCCCTCCACCGCGAAGGTCTTCGACGACACCGCCCGGGTGTCGATGCCGCCCATCGTCACTTCGGCGGTGCGCCAACCCTCGGTGCCCGCTGGCTTGATTCGCCAGTCACCGAGATAAGCCGCCCAGGCGGCCAGCTCGGCGTTTCCCCGTTCGGCCAGCACGCCATCGCCGCCGTGCCACTCGACCAGCCCCTGGGCCAGACGCCTGGGCAGCTGCTCGGCCAGCCAGCTTGAGAGCTGGCGCCTGGGCGTCTCCCGCCGGGCGGCGCACAGCGCCTCAAAGGCATCCACGCCCGGCAGCAGATCGATGGCCAGCTCGTCACCCGGCTCCCAGAAACTGGAAATTTGCAGCATCCCCGGCCCCGACAGGCCGCGGTGGGTGAAGAGCAGGGGTTCGCGGTAGTGGCCGCGGGGCTCGCCAGCGCGCAGCGTTCGCACGGAGACCTCACAGGCCACACCGGCTAGAGCCTCGGCCCGCGCCTTCCACTGGGAGGTCAGGGTGAAGGGCACCAGCGCCGGGCGCGTCTCGGTCACGGAGAGCCCGAACTGACGGGCAAGATCAAAGCCAAAGCCGGTGGCGCCCATGCTGGGAATAGAGAGCCCTCCGGTAGCTACCACCAGGGCACCACAGTCGATGGCCCCAGACGAGGTCAATAACCGCATGCCCTCGCCGTGGCGCTCGATGCGCTCGACAGAGGTCTTGAGACGCAGCTCCACTCCGGCCCACTCGCACTCGGTGAGCAGCACCCGCACGATCTCCTTGGCGGAGTCCGCGCAGAACAGCTGCCCTGGGGTCTTCTCCACGTAATCGACGCCGTGTCGCTCCACCAGCTCGACGAAGTGCTCCGGGCGGTAGCGCTTCAGCGCCGAGATACAGAAGTGCGGATTATCCGAAAAGAAATTGGCCGGCGAGGAATTCAGATGGGTGAAGTTACAGCGCCCACCGCCGGACATCAGGATCTTGCGCCCGGCCTTGTTGGCATGGTCGATCACCAGTACCCGCCGCCCGGCGTAACCCGCCGTCAGGGCGCACATCAACCCTGCGGCACCCGCGCCGATGATCACCGCATCATAGGTCATGGTCACTCTCGGCCAAGTCTCAAGGAACCGCATTCTAGCAGGCCGATAGCATTCTGTGATGAACGCCTCCTTGCCAGACGGATGCGCAATGTTGAGATGCACAGCGATGTTGAGATGCACAGCGATGGAACCTATGTACAATTCTTGTACACTAACAAAATCAAGCTATGCGAAATGAGTACGCGCAAGTGACTGCGCGAAGGTGACTGCGCGAAAGTGAGTCTGCAATTATAACTTGTTGACACAGCGTCGACGGGTATTGCCTCCCCGCCCCTTCTGGCCATACAACCAAGAGCTCCCATGACCGCCTCATCGTCATTTTTTCACCGTCTCTCCTCCCGGGCACTCTTCGCCCTGCCGGCGCTGCTCATTGTTCTGCATGTCGTTTCGACCACTGCCTTGGCTCAGCAAACAACGCCGGTGATCGGTGCCCGGGTTAGCCTGGAGCCCTGGTCAGATCCTCTGGAGGCACTTGGCACTTTGCGCGCCGATGAGAGCGTGACGCTGTCTGCCACCGTCACCGACACCGTTGTCGAGGTCAATTTCCGCGATGGTCAGGTCGTCGAGGCGGGCCGACTGCTGGTGCGCCTGCAGGATGACGAGCAGCAGGCTCAGCTGCGCGCCGCCCAGGCTCAGCGTGACGAGCGCCGCGCCACGGTGAACCGCCTGGCCCAGCTGCAGACCCGCAATCTCGCCCCCCGAGCCGACGTGGAAGATGCCCAGGCTCGGCTGCGCCAGGTAGAGGCGGATATCCAGGGGCTGGAGGCCCGGCTGGCCGACTACCGTATCCTGGCCCCCTTCGGGGGTGTGATGGGCTTTCGCAACGTCAGCGTCGGTGCCCTCGTCTCCCCGGGCACGGAACTGGTGACCCTGGACAAGCTGGACATCATGAAACTCGACTTCACCCTGCCCGAGCTCGCCCTGGGCCAAGTGGCGCCCGGCCTGCCGTTGACCGCGGTCAGTGGCGCTTTTCCCGACACCACCTTCGCCGGAGAGATCGCCACCATCGGCGCCCGCGTGGACCCGGTCAGCCGCAGCGTCACGGTGCGCGCCGCGCTCGAGAATTCCGATCACCGCCTGCGCCCCGGCATGCTGATGCGGGTGGTGGTCGAGCGCGCGCCACGCGAGACCCTGGTGATGCCCGAGTCGGCCCTGATCCCCCAGGGGCAACGCCAGTTCGTGCTGGTACTGGACGAGTCCGACCAGTACCGGGTCGAGCGTCGCCAGGTGGTCATCGGTGCCCGCCGCAAGGGCGAGGTGGAAGTGCTCGAGGGACTCGAGGCCGGCGAGCTGGTGGTGGCGCACGGCACCGAACGGGTCCGCGACGGCCAGTCGACCCGCCTGCTGGGGATCATCGACGACGACACCAGCATCCCCGAGCTGCTCAGCCGCGGGCGTGACGCTGCAGAGGCGAACGGCTGATGCGCCTCTCCGACATCTCCGTCCAGCGGCCAGTCCTGGCGGTGGTGCTGGCGGCCCTGATCGTGGCCTTCGGGCTGCTGGCCCTTCAGCGCCTGCCGCTGCAGGAGTACCCCTCCATCGACCCGCCGGTGGTCGGCATCGACACCCGCTACCCCGGTGCCTCCGCCAGCGTGGTCGAGACGCGCATCACCCAGGTGCTGGAGGATCGCATCTCCGGCGTCTCCGGGATCGAGGTGATCTCCTCCTCCAGCGAGGACGGCCGCTCCAGCATCAGCGTGGAGTTCGGCCTGGACATGGACATCGACGCGGCCGCCAACGATATCCGCGACCGCATCTCGGGCTCCCTGGACAACCTGCCCGAGGAAGCGGACCCGCCGGAAGTGCAGAAGGCCGATACCAGCTCCGACGTAGTGATCTGGTTGTCGCTGTCCGGCGAGGGCTTCTCCATGGCCGAGCTCACCGACTACGCCAACCGCTTCCTGGTGGACCGCTTCTCGGTGCTGCCCGGCGTCTCCCAGGTCAGGATCGGCGGAGGGCGCGAGTACGCCATGCGGGTGTGGCTGAATGCCAATGCCCTGGCAGCTCGCGATCTCACCGCCGGCGACGTGGAAAACGCCCTGCGCGCCGAAAACGTCGAGCTGCCTGGCGGGGCCATCGAGTCCCGAGAGCGCCAGTTCATCGTGCGCCTGCCACGCAACTTCGCTACTCCCGCCGACTTCCGATCCCTGGTGCTCGACCAGGGCCACGACGGCTACCTGGTTCGCCTGGGCGATGTGGCCCGGGTGGAGATCGGCGCCGTGGAAGAGCGCACCATCTTCCGCGGCAACGGGACGCCCATGGTGGGACTGGGCATGATGAAGCAGTCCACCGCCAATGTGCTGGAGATCTCCAAGGGGGTTCAGGCCGAGATGGTGAGGGTGCAGGACAGCCTGCCCGAGGGCATGTCACTGTCGCTGAACTTCGACTCTTCGGTATTCGTCTCAGGGGCCATCTCCCAGGTGGTGCAGACCCTGTTCATCGCCATGGGCCTGGTGGTCGTGGCGATTTTCCTGTTCCTCGGCAACCTGCGCACCACCCTGATCCCGGCGGTCACGGTGCCCATCGCCCTGATCGGCACCTTCGCCGCCCTGGCGGTGATGGGCTTCACCATCAACCTCCTTACCCTGCTGGCGCTGGTGCTGGCCATCGGGCTGATCGTCGACGACGCCATCGTGGTGCTGGAGAACATCCACCGACGCATGCACGACCACGGCGAAACCCCGTTGGTGGCGGCCTTCCGAGGCACCCGCCAGATCGCCTTCGCGGTGATCGCCACGACTCTGGTGTTGATCGCGGTGTTCCTGCCGCTGAGTTTCCTGCAGGGCGACATTGGCCGGCTGTTCTCCGAATTCGCTCTGACCCTGGCCGCGGCCGTGGCCATCTCCAGCCTGCTGGCGCTGACCCTGACGCCGATGATGGCCTCCAAGATACTCAAGGCGGACATGCACGAGGGCCGCCTGGCCCACGGCGTACAGTGGGTGCTGGAACACTCGCGCTGCGTCTATCGCCGCCTGCTCGAGCGGGTCCTCAGGCTGCGTCTGCTGGTCCTGGCCCTGTTCCTGGGCATCATCGGCGGCATGGTATGGCTCAACGGCGAGCTGCCCGAGGAATACACTCCCAGGGAGGATCGCGGCAACTTCTGGGTGCTGGTCAACGGACCGCCGGGCGCCACCTATGACTACATGCTCGACTACATGGACGAGATCGAGGCCCGGCTGCTGCCCATGGTGGAGGCCGGGGAAATCGACCGTGTGGTGGTTCGCGCGCCGCGCGGCTGGGGGAACATCGAGAACTTCAACAGCGGCTTCGTGATCGTCAACCTGGCCGACTGGGGCAGCCGGCGTTCGGCCTGGGCGATCATGGATGAGGTCCGCCAGACGGTCGGCGACCTGCCCGGCGTGCGAGCCTTCCCGGTGATGCGCCAGGGCTTCGGGTCCAGCGTCCAGAAACCCGTGCAGTTCGTGCTGGGGGGCGGCACCTATGAGCAGCTGGCCGAGTGGCGCGACACCCTGATGGCGCACATCCGTGATGACAACCCGCGTCTGACAGGGCTGGACAGCGACTACGAGGAGAATCAGCCTCAGCTGCGCGTGGACATCGACTACACCCGCGCCTCCGCCCTGGGGGTCACCGTCACCGAGATCGGCCGTACCCTCGAGACGCTGATGGGCGGACGCAGCGTGACTCGCTACGTGGACGACGGCGAGGAGTACGACGTGATCATCGAGGGGGAACCCGGGGCCCGGCCCAGCCCTTCCGACCTGGAGAGCATCCGGGTCCGCTCGCAGCGCAGCGGCGAGCTGATCCCCCTGAGCAACCTGGTGACCCTCCAGGACTTCGCCGGACCCAGCACCCTCAACCGCTTCAACCGCGTTCGCGCCATCACCCTGCAGGCCGACCTGGAAAGCGGCTATTCACTCGGCGAGGCGCTGGCGTACCTGGAGGCCACGGTGGACGAGATCCTGCCGCCCGAGGCCCAGACCGACCTCAAGGGCGCCTCTCGGGACTACCAGGAGGCCAGCGGCGCCACCGGCTTCCTGCTTGGGCTGGGCATCCTGGTGGTCTTCCTGGTACTGGCCGGGCAGTTCGAGAGCTTCGTGCACCCTTTCGTGATCATGCTCACCGTGCCCCTGGCAATCTTTGGTGCCCTGCTGGGGCTCTATTTCACCGGCCAGTCACTGAACATCTACAGCCAGGTAGGGCTGGTGATGCTGGTGGGGCTCGCCGCCAAGAACGGCATCTTGATCGTGGAGTTCGCCAACCAGCTGCGCGACCAGGGCATGGCCTTCCACGAGGCGCTGGTAGAAGCCGCGGTGACGCGGCTGCGCCCAATCGTGATGACTGCGGTGACCACCATGGCCGGTGCGGTGCCGCTGATCGTCTCCAGCGGCGCCGGTGCCGAGACCCGACTGGTAATCGGCACCGTGATCCTCTGTGGCCTCGCCGCAGCCACCCTCTTCACGCTCTTCGTGGTCCCGGTCGCCTACGACCTGCTCGCGCGGCGCACCGGTTCGCCCGGCGACGTCAAACGACGCCTTGAGGAAGAGATGGTGACGAGTAAAATCCGCTACTGAGGCGCGGGCTCTGAGTATGGATTCAGGTTGACACACTGGGGAGTCCGGCATCTCTTGTCTGAAGCGCACCTTCGGGTGAGGCGATGCGCAAGGGAGCGGCCGCCACCAGTTCTGGCTTCCGCTTTTCCATCACGACTCCCCTTTCCCGGGTCCGACACATTATGTAGTCAATCTCCTACATTGCCTGTCGGCGATCTCTTACATTGCCTGGCGGCGATTGCCTACAGCACTACTAGAACTTCGGGGCAATTCTGATAGAGCATGATTTCATGTGCAGGCGGGGGACAGTGTAACGCATTGCTGGTTGTCATCTGCTTGCGGGAGCCGAGCTGATGGTATTCTGCTTGGCAGCATCGAGCGAGACGCCGTGTCTCGCACGCAAACAAGAAAGACTAGCTAGAAGGAGAGGCATCATGACACGTATTCCACTTCTTATCGCAGCCGCCGCCATAGTCGGCTTCGGTTTCGCAGGTCAAGCTTCGGCCGATAGCGGGCTGGACAGCCCGACGCTCCAAAACGAGAATCCATCAAGCTGCCTCGGAGCGGAGCGTGCCAGCCGAAATTCAGCAGGCGGCGATCGTGAAAAGGGCGGTTTTGGCCCGGAGCAGGCAGATTTTGTGCAGACACAGGACAGTTACGGCCAGTTCCTGCAAAGTTGGAAAGAGAGCTGTGATTATACGCCAGGGGATCAGGCAGACCCGAGCTAAGACTTAATAACTACATTCACTTGCGGCTACCGGGGTGATCCGGCAGCCGCTATTGTTTCTGTAGCTACTCAACCCTCAGCGCTGCGACCGGCTCCATCCGTGAGGCCTTGCGCGCCGGGTACCAGCCGAAGAACACCCCCACCGCCGCCGAAAAACCGATGGCGACGGCCACGGCAGCCGGGCCGATAAACACCGGCCAGCCGGCGAGGTCTCCGATCACCACGGCCGCGCCGACACCCATCGCCATGCCGATCAGCCCGCCGAACAGGCACAGGGTTATCGCCTCCATCAGGAACTGGTTGCGGATATCGCGGCGGCGCGCGCCGACCGCCAGGCGCAAGCCAATCTCGCGGGTGCGCTCGCTCACCGACACCAGCATGATGTTCATGATCGAGATGCCACCGACCAGCAGCGACACCGAGGCGACCGCGGCAAGCAACCAGGCAAACGTGCGCGTCGAGGCGTGCTGCAGCGCCATGGCCTCGGCCGGATCGGCGACCCTGAAGTCGTTGGGCGTGCCGGGCGCCAGGCGATGGCGCTGGCGCAGCAGCGCCTCGATGTTGGCCGCCGCCGCGCCGATCGCGTCGTCCGAGGCGGCCTTGGCCAGGATATAGGCGACGGCGTCGCGGTTGACCGAACTTGCGCTGCCTATGAGGCGCAGTTTGGCGGTGGAGATGGGCACGAAAACGATGTCGTCCTGGTCGCGGCCCGCGCCCGACTGACCCTTCTCGGCTAGCACCCCGATCACCTGGAACGGCGTATTGAGGATGCGGATCTCGCCGCCGACCGGATCGGCCTGGCCGAACAGTTCCGTCGCCACGGTGCGCCCGATCAGGGCGACACGGCCGGCGCTCGCTTCCTCTGCCGGCGCGAAATAGCGCCCGGTGGCCAGCGGCCATTCGCGGATCACGAACATGTCCGCGGTGGTGCCGTTGACGGTGGTGTTCCAGTTGCGGTTGGCCTGCACGATCTGGGCATTGCCGCGCACCGAGGGCGCTGCGGCGCGCACCAGCGGCAACTCTGCGATCGCCGCGGCGTCGGCCTCGCTCAGCGTATGGCGGGCGCCGGCGGCGGTGCGCGCGCCGCCCTCGCTGGCCGCGCCGGGCTGGATCATCAGCACGTTGGCGCCCAGCGTGCGGATCTGCTCGGCGATCTGGGTCTGGGCGCCCGCGCCCACCGCCACCATGGTGATGACCGAGGCGACACCGACGATGATGCCGAGCATGGTGAGAAAACTGCGCATCCGATTGGCGCGCAGCGCCCGTCGGGCGATCCTGAAGCTTTCCCACCAGGTCATGAGGCGAACTCCGCGGCGTTGTCACGGGCCGGCGGCGCCGAATCGTCCCGTATGGCGCCATCCTGCAGCCGGACGATCCGCCGGGCATGGCGCGCCACCGCCTCGTCGTGGGTGATCATGATGACGGTTCGCCCTTGCGCGTTGAGCGTCTCGAACAGCGCCAAGGTGTCGGCGCCGGTGCGGCTGTCCAGCGCGCCCGTGGGCTCGTCGGCGAGGATCAGCGCGGGGTCGCCGACCAGCGCGCGCGCAATCGCCACCCGCTGCTGCTCGCCGCCCGACAGTTCGCCCGGCCCGTGGCCGCTGCGCTCCGCCAGCCCCACCGCGGCAAGCGCGGCGCGGGCACGCCGGTCGCGTTCCTTGCGCCGGACGCCGGCATAGACCAGGGGCATCTCGACATTCTCCAGCGCCGTGTGGCGGGCCAGCAGGTTATACGACTGGAACACGAAGCCGATGTCGTGGTTGCGGATCGCCGCCAGCCGGTCGGGGGACAGTTGGGTGACGTCCTCGCCCTTGAACACCAGGCGCCCGGCACTCGGCCGGTCGAGAAGCCCGATAAGGTTCATCAGCGTCGATTTGCCCGACCCGGACGGCCCCATGATGGCCACATATTCTCCAGGGCAGATGGCGAAGGAAGCGTCGGCCAGCGCGGTGACCGCCGTTTCGCCACGGCCATAGCGGCGGGTCAGGTTTTCGGCGACAAGCAGCACGGGTCAGAACCCGAAGCGGATGCCGAACAGCCCCGCCGGTTCGGTGTCGATGACCTCGCCGACGATCACCTCGTCGCCCTCGGCGAACCCGCCCGCCAGGATCGCGGCATGGGCGCCGTCGTTGACCCCAATGCCGATGGTCAGCGGCTCGAGGCTTCCTTCCGGCCCAAGGCGCCACACAGTCGCGGGAACGCCCTGTACGGGTTCATCGGAGGTGTTCTGCGGGGCTGACGCCTTGACGAGATCCTCCGAGGGCACAAAGCGCAGCGCCGCCATGGGCATCTTGAGCACCGGGCTGGCTTCTTCAACGGTGATGCGCACGGTCGCCGTCATGCCCGGCAAGAGCAGGCTGCGGACGTTCCCGGTCGCCAGAACGACGGTGTAGGTGACCACGTTCTGCATCACCTGCGGCGCCTTGCGAACGCCTGTCACTGCGGCCTCGAAGGCCTCGCCTGGGTAGGCGTCGACACTGAACCCGGCGGGCTGGCCGACCTCGATGCTGCCGATATCGGCCTCGTCGACACGGGCGTGGATCTCCATCTGCTGCAGGTCGCCGGCGATCGTGAACAGCGTCGGCGCCTCGAGGCTGGCGGCCACCGTCTGGCCGTCGCTGACATTGCGGCCCACCACGACCCCGTCGATGGGGGAGCGGATCGTGGTGCGCTCCAGGTCGATCTCAGTGGAGCGCTCGATGGCCTTCTTCTGCGGCACGGCGGCCCTGGCGTTCGTCAGCTCGGCTTCGGCGCGCTGCAGATCGACCCGGGCGCCCTCGACAGCGTGCTCATGGGCCGCGGCGATCGCTTCGGTCTCGCGCAGGCTGGCGGCCGCCTGGTCGCGCTCGGTTTGCGCCTCCTCGAGCTGAACGGCGGACGTTGTGCCGCGCTGGACCAGGGTTTCGGCCCGCTTGAGCGCAGTCTGCGCCGCCCCGAGCCGTACACGGGCATTGTCGTGGCGCGCCTGGAGCACCGCGCGCTGGGCTTCGGCATCGCGCAGATCGACGTTTGCCCGCTGCAGCCGGGCCTGGTGGATGTCGACGTTGGCTTGCGCCATGGCACTGGCCGCCACGGCTTCCGCAAGCCGGGCCTCGAAGGACTTGGTATCGAGTTGAACCAGCGGCTGCCCCTTCATCACCTCGTCGTTGAAATCGGCGAACAGCCCGGCGATCTGGCCGGACAGCTGAGTTCCGACCTCCACCGTCACCAACGCCTGCAAGGTGCCTGTGGTCGTCACCGTCCTCCGCACAGTTCCTCGCTCGACCGGTGCGGTCATGAATTGCTGCGAAACCGCAGCGGAACCGACGGGCAGCCATCCCACGAGGCGGAGAGCACCTGGTCGATCAAACCAAGCGTAGCCAAGGCTACCAAGAGCCGTAACTAGCCCTACAACCAGAAGGAATCTTCTCATGATCCGATTATTGTGGGTAACTCCCCAGCAAAGCAAGTTGCTTCAGTCCATGGCAAGTTCCCTCAAACATGCCATAAGGCGGTCTGGCCCATCGCAGTTGCAGAACGCTCAATTTTCTTAGCGAACAGTTTCGGAAATTGTTGAGACGGCGGTACAAGACGGATGACCAGCCCGGCTCAGCAGTCGCTGAGTCGCTCACCTTCGACAACGGTATCCATCTGCATTTCGCCCATGGGCGATTGCACCTGGACGTTAACACTTCCCTCGACGCGCTCGCCCAGGAAGTCCATGCGCCCGTTGATGTTCGCCTCACCACCCTCTTCACGGCAGATCATCTGGTAGTCGATGCCATCAGCGGAGACGTTATGCTCGAGAAGCTCGCAGCCCTCCTCCACCTCGAGGAACTGGAAGTCGGAATCTTCCAGATCACCCTGGGCGATGCACTCCTGGTGGCTATCGGTCTGGTCGGGAATCGGTACCTCGCCGGTGACGGAAGTCGTGCTGGTGAACTCCCAGAGCCCCGGCACGATATTCGGGGTGTCGGCTGCAGCGGTCAGAGGCAAGGCCAACGCGGCGGCGATGAACAGAGAACGTAACGACATGGGGTGTCTCCAAACGGTGAATGGTATGCCTCTCCTTTGGCATCCGCTCAGCTTACCGCCAATCCTGACTCCTGCCCAATGCCCGTCAAGGCAGGGCGCCGACCGGGCATCTCGGGTGACAACCTGCATTGGAGACTCAGCTAACGGCCTACAGCATCTCCGGCAGGAACTGCTCGCGCCGATCGATGATCTCGCCGGCGACTATAAACACCCCGTCGCCGGTGTAGTGGAGCGTCTCGGGGTAAGACGGTGCGGTCGCCGCTCTGGCCGCCAACACTTCCCAGATAAAAAAGTCGTAACGGTCGACCATGCCATCGTCAACCAGGCGACATTCGAAGTGGGCGTGACATTCGGCAATCAGCGGGGCGCCCACCCGCTCGGCTGGCTGGGCGGTAAGCCCGAAGTGGGCAAACTTGTCGACCTCGGCGCCGCTGGTGTTGCCACAACCAATCACCTAGTCGGTAAGAGTCAGGGTCGGCAGGTTGATCACGCATTCGCCACTTCGGCGGACCAGCTCATGAGTGCGAGTGCCAGAAGAAATAATACAGCCGATCAGCGACGGCGAAAAAGCCATAACGGTATGCCAACCCAGAGTCATGACGTTGCGGCGGCCCGCCCAGGCGGAAGAGACCAGCACGATAGGGCCAGGCTCCAGGTAGCGACGCACCCGTTCCAATGGCACAGACTGCTTCGATAATGGCTCGCTCATCCCACATCCTCCGTCGACCTCCAACATTGGCCATTCATAGAAGCGTCCGTCGCGCCAGGCAACTGGCAATCGGCGGACGGGCATGATCAAAGGTGGTCAAACCTGACCATTGAGTCAATGTTCGATAGCCTCAGGCACCAAGCCGTCACAATGAAGTGCTCTATCGACGTTCAGACCAGGCGACAAACGCTGCTCAAGCCGGCCAGAAGAGCTTGATGATGAGAGAGAAAAATACATTTAAAATCATAAATTTGAAGCCCTACTTCACGACCAGCTGGCAGTTGCCCCAGCGCCGCACTATCGTTAAGTCAACGGGTCCGCCAATCGGTTGTTACGAACCATAAAGGGGGTGTGGCATGAGCGACTCTAACGACGAGGTGGATTTCCTGCCGCAGCAGGATCGCATTCTGCGCCAAGGAGATACCGGGGATGAGGTGTTGGAACTCCAGCGGCGGTTGAGCGCTGCTGGCTTCCCACTGACGCTGGATGGCCAGTTCGGTCCAGCTACGGAGCGCGCCTTACGGTCCTTCCAGAACAGAGCGGGGCTGGTGATGGATGGCCTGGCAGGACCCAAGACCGATCACATGCTTCGCCAGTTGGAAACCGCTCAAGGGCGTCACCTGTCCCCTGCCGCGGGAGAGACACATCATCCGCCATTGGCCGGTGACGAAGGCAATAGTGAGCCACCTGCCAGCGAGCACCGGCTGCTGGGCCAGCAAGATCTCGTCTGGGCCGCAGGAGAGCTGAAGGTGCCGGTAGCGGCAATCATGGCGGTGAACGAGGTGGAGTCGCGGGGCAGCGGCTTTTTTTCCAATGGCAGGCCCGCCATTCTTTTCGAGCGCCACATCATGGCGCGTCGACTACGGCAGCATGGTATCGATCCCGCTCCTCACATCGCCAGCGAACCCGATCTGGTCTACACTTCCGCGGGTGGCTACCGGGGGGGCATTCGAGAATATGAGCGACTGGAACGGGCTCAGCGGATTCACCACGACAGCGCGCTGGAATCGGCTTCGTGGGGTCTTTTTCAGATCATGGGGTTTCACTGGCAGCATCTGGATTACGACAGCGTTCGGCACTATGCAGAGTGCATGCACCGGAGTGAAGGGGAGCATCTCGCCGCGTTCGTGCGCTTCATCCAGAAGGACTCTGTGCTTCTCTCGTCGCTGCGCCATCAGCAGTGGGCCAGGTTTGCACGACGCTACAACGGTCCCGCCTACGCCAGAAACCGCTACGACGTGAAGATGGCCCAGGCTTTCGAGAACCATTCCAGGGGGCTGAGGGAGTCTGACCTGCTGGCCTGATTCGACTGAGCGTCTCCGCCAGGCTCACTCCCGCATGGCGCGCTGCAGCTCACGGAGTCGTGGCTCCAGATCTTCCGCCAGGGCGGCAATCGCCGGCCTGGCGTAGTAGAAACCCTGCTGACGGGTGATACCCACTCGTGCCAGCCAGAGAGCTTCCTCACGGGTTTCCACCCCTTCGGCAATCAGCTCGAGCCCCAGCTCACTGCCCAGGCCATGCACCGCCCGAAGCAAAGCCTGACGGCGCCTGTCCTGGTCACAGCCCATCACCAGCTGACGATCGATCTTGAGCTTGTCTGGCTCGAGTTCGGTCAGCAGGTCAAGGTTGGCATAGCCATTGCCAAAATCATCGAGCGCCGTGGTAAAGCCCATCATACGGTAGCTATCGATGATCCGTTTTAGGTGCCCCTGATCGGTCACCCTCTCGGTCTCGGTAAACTCAAAGACGAGCCTGTCGGTGGGCCATCCTACCCGCCGGGAAACATCCAAGGTTGCCTGAATGCATGCCGCAGGCTCATAGACGGCATTGGGCAAGAAGTTGATGGAGAGGCGTTCCTGCATGTCGAGGGCGCTGGCCATCTCGATCGCCCGGACCCGACAGGCCTGATCGAATCGATAGAGCAGCTCGCCGGTGACCTGGGAGAGCACGCTCCAGGCGGATTCGCCGTTAGGCCCGCGCACCAGGGCCTCATAGGTGGTGATCCGGGCAGACGCCAGGTCAATGATTGGCTGAAAGGCCATGGTGAACTCGAAGGGCAAGTCGCCCTCACAGCGACCACAGTGGCCATCCACCCGAGCACATTGTTTCATCTTTTCCCCGCTAGTCTCTTATCTCTCGATGCCTGCTGTCTTCCCGGCACCCAGTGGTTTCTACTGTGTGGTAACTCAAACCGGCTGACGCGCGACGATAAATCGCAAAAGGGCCTCGAGCGGCATCGGCCGAGCCAGCAGAAAACCCTGGAAGATATCGCATCCCCAGGCTTCCAGCTGTCGACGTTGTTCTTCGGTCTCGACGCCCTCGGCCACCACCTCGAGTCCCAGATGGCCGGCCATCGAGATCATCCCCTGCACGATGGCAGCATCATGGGGATTGGTGGTGACCTCGTTGATGAAACTGCGATCGATCTTCACCTTGCTGATGGGCAGGTGGCGCAGATAGCTGAGGCTGGAGTAGCCGGTGCCGAAATCGTCGATGGACACGCCAATGTGCATGGCACGCAGCGAGTGAAGGATATCAATGGCCGACTCGGTATTATCCATGAGGATGCCCTCGGTCAACTCCAGTTCGAGTTGATCTGCCGGCAACCCTGACTGCTGAAGCACCTGGCGCAAGGTAGGCAGGAAGCTCGGTCGATGGAACTGCAGTGGCGACAGATTGACCGCCACCCTCACCTTGCCGGCACCCTGGAGGCCCAGCGCGACCATGTCCGCGCAGGCGCGATCCAGTACCCAGCGACTCAGCGGGATGATTTGTCCGGTGGATTCCGCCAGGGGAATGAACACCTCGGGAGAGACATAGCCTCGCTGTGGGTGATGCCAGCGCAGCAGGGCCTCGACGCCGGCCAGACTGCCATCGCGGGACATCAAGGGCTGGTAATGCAGCTCCATCTTGCCAGACGCGATAGCCTCCTGCAGGTCGTTACGCAGCGTGACCCGCTCCCCCAGCTGCTCGTTGATCTCTTGGGTATACCAGTGATAGGCGTTGCGTCCCTGCTGCTTGGCCTTGTACATGGCCATATCGGCCTGCTGGATCAGCTCACGCGACTCCACCATGGTCGGATCGCTGAGTGCGATACCCACGCTGCAGGTCAGGTAAAGCTCATGGCCTTCGATCAGATACGGCCGCGAGATTTCCACCATCAGGCGCTCCACCAGAGCCAGCACCTGCTCTTCCTGAGTGACATCGGTCATCAACAGTACGAACTCGTCGCCGCCCATGCGCGCCAGGGTATCGCCAGGCCGTACCGAAGCCTCCAGCCGCCTGGCCACCTCGCACAGGACATCGTCACCTACCGCATGGCCCAGGGTGTCGTTGATCGGTTTGAAGTCATCGAGATCGACAAACAAAACTGCCAGCCGCTCAGGACGACGGGCAGTGAGCGCCACATCATGCTCGAGACGGTCCTCGAAGAGGCTTCGATTCGCCAGCCCCGTCAGGGCATCATGGCTAGCGTGATGGGCCAGCTGAGATTCATAGGTCTTCTGCTCGGAGACATCGTTCTGCATCCCCACGTAGTGGGTGATTCTCTCCTGAGCATCGCGTACCGGGGCGATGTAGAGATCGTTCCAGAACGGCGTGCCGTCCTTGCGATAGTTGAGAAGCGTGACGTGAACGTCTTCACTCCGCGACAGCTGCTGACGAATCCGCTCCACCGAAGCAGGGTCGGTATCCGGCCCCTGCAGAAAGCGACAGTTCCGTCCCAGTACCTCCTCCTTGCTGTAGCCACTTATCCGCAGGAAAGCCGGATTGACGTAGACAATGGGAGCATCCGGTCGGAGGGCGTCGGCAATCGCTACCCCGTTGATACTCCCTTCCACGCTGCGTTCCAGCAGCCGAAGATTGCGGCGGCTGTGATGGCGCTCCAACGCCAGGGCCGCCAGGTCGGCTGCCTTGCTGAGCAGCTGCTGGGATGTGCTATCGGGAGACATCGGCTGTGGCATATAGGTGCCGAAGGTGCCAAGCACCCGTCCATCGCTGCCCAGGATCGGCACGGACCAGCAGGCACGCAGCCCATGAGACAGCGCCAGCTCACGGTAGTCGCTCCAGCGAGCATCCTCTGCCAGATCCTCGCAGATCACCGTCTCGCCAAGATAGGCGGCGCTGCCGCAGGCGCCGATGCCCGGGCCAATCTCCAGCGTTGTGACTGCCTCGCGATAGGCGTTGGGCAGACGGTCACCGGCCACCAGATCCAGGTGAGTGCCCTCATCGTTGACCAGCATGATCGAGCAGAGCGAAGTCGGCACCTGCTGCTCCAGCATGCGGCAGATGGCCGAGAGAATGTCCTCCAGGGGCTCCTCCTGGACGATGCGGGTCTGCACGGACTGCTGTGCCTCAAGCTGCTGCCTGACGTCACTCAAGGCCCGAGTTCGGCCCAGCAGCTGACCGGCCAGCGCGATGCTGAACACCAGAAGACCACTCAGCACCAGCCCGCCAGTGGCGACACCGACCGGCATCAGACCCGTCAACAGCCAGTCGTGTTGGGTACCAGGATAGGCCTCCAGGGTCAGCATTGGCCCGCCGGGCAGGCCAATGTGTCGCCGATGCAGCAGATGGTTGACGAAGACACCCTCGGGCTCTCCCTGGGGGAGACCCGGCTGTCGTAGTTCCAGCATCGGCTCGCCGCGGCGCAGGATGACGACGCGGTAGTACCCGAGCTGCAGACGCAGCTCGCGTGATAGCAGTTCGGAGAGATCGAACAGGCTCAGCAGCAGCTGGCCGCTAACTGGAACATCGATGGCCATCAGAGCCAGGCCCGTGACCTCAGGCTCGGCAAGGGACAGGCGCGGCTGGCCAAGATCGAGGCCCAGCCAATCGTTCACCTGGGGCATGTGCACCTGCGCGGCCAGAAAGGCCTCGCCGGCCCGGTCGACCCCGTCCAGCCAGGCCCAGCCGGCACCATCCCGATACAGGCCAACCGCCTTCAGACTGGTAGCATCGCGGAGGTAACTCTCAAGATCACGTTCAAGCACCATCGGATCGATGGCGCCACCCCCGGCATCCAGGCGGGCGGCCATCCGCCGCATCAGGGTCAACCGCGACACCATCACCTGCTCGGCGTTGAGCTGGATGTTATCCAGCAGGTAGTCTGCCTGACGGTTGAGGGACTCTTCATGCTGCCAGCTCAACACAAACCAGACCATGCTGCTGACTAGGACGCCGGCAAGACCGGTCAACACCGCCAATCGACCCAGCTGCAGAGGCCGGACCCCGCGAAGCGCGGCCACTACCACTCCCAGACCAAGCAGACCCGTCATTACCAGCGCGGACAGATCAGAAGTATCGAAACGAGCCAGGAGCCATGGGCGAAGAGCCGGAATGACCGCCAGCATGGCGATCAGCCCGGCGCCTGACAGCATTACACCCCATGATATCCAGAGCCAACGACAGCGTCCGCCAGGCGTCCCCAGCAACAGGAAAACTGCGACCGGCAGCATCAGCAAGGTTGGCAGGACATCCAACCTCGGCTCGGCGCTGGCCGCCATATAGCCTCCGGGGACCAGCAGCGCATGGGCAAGGGTTTGCAACAGCAAGACGATCAGCAGCCCACCGGCGAGCAGGCGAGCGCCTGTCCAGCCGGCCAGCAGAGCCAACAGCCCCACTCCACTCAGGGCCAGGGCCATGAAGCCGTCGGCGACCAACAGCAGATGAAGCGGGGAATAGATCAGTTTCAACCAGCCCAACAACAACCCGTTGATTCCCACAATAATGAAGGAGGCCGCCAGCAGCAGAAGCAGGCTATCCATCATCAACTGACGGGTGGTCGTTGGCATTAACCCTCCTTGGGTACGCGTGAAACACGTCGGCAAGTCCGCCGCGCGGTACATTCCGGGAATCAAGTCCCCTGTCTGGCTATTAACAGCACCACAGCATTGCCCACATCGTGGCCAGAAATATCATCACGCATGATGCGCGCTGGCGACCTGCCCAGGCAAGGGAGGAGAAAGTGTGAAAGCAAAGGATTGCCGGAGTTCTATCACGACAATGGGATCACTTGAGACATTTTGTCAGTAGGCCGCGTCAACCTGGTATCTTGCCGGCGCTTTCTTGCCAGCGATTCCAGTGACCCTTCTGCCGGGGCTGTGATGGTTCGCCGACGCGTGCTATTCCCCCTCCCCCGCGAGGTAACACAGGCTTCCACCAATCGCGCGTGGCCTTACCGCTCCAAGTTTGATGAGATAGGGCCAGTCACCACGGCCGCATGATGCGGTCGGCTCATCTATCTCAGGGAACCGCAGGTCATGATCCTCACCCTCAACCAGTTGGAACGGCACCTGTTCAAGGCCGCCGACATCCTGCGCGGGCGCATGGACGCCTCGGAGTTCAAGGAGTACATCTTCGGCATGCTCTTCCTGAAGCGCTGCTCGGACGTCTTCGAGCAGCGCCAGGAGGAGGTGCGCGAGCAGCTCAGGCAGGCCGGCAAGGGCGAGATCGACATCGCCAACGTCATCGAGATGCCGAGCTGGTACAAGGCCACCTTCTATGTGCCCGAGCAGGCGCGCTGGTCCTATCTGCTCAAGGAGGCCCACCAGGGCGTCGGCAATGCGCTGAACAAAGCGCTGGCCGGCCTGGAGGAGCACAACCCCAGCCTCGCCGGGGTGCTGGAGCACATCGACTTCACCCGCAAGGTGGGCTCCACCACCCTGCCGGACAAGAAGCTCCGCGACCTGATCACCCACTTCAGCGAGTACCGCCTGCGCAACGAGGACTTCGAGTTCCCCGACCTGCTCGGCGCCGCCTACGAGTACCTGATTCGCGACTTCGCCGACTCCGCCGGCAAGAAGGGCGGCGAGTTCTACACCCCGCGCCCGGTGGTCCGCATGATGGTGCGGCTGATGGACCCCCAGGAGGGCCACAGCGTCTACGATCCCTGCATGGGCTCCGGCGGTATGCTGATCCTCTCCAAGGAGTATCTGGAGGAGCAGGGCGGCGATCCGCGCCGGCTCAACCTCTTCGGCCAGGAGGCCTCCGGCTCGGTATGGGCCATCGCCAAGATGAACATGCTGCTGCACGGCGTCAGCTCCGCCGACCTGCGCAACGACGACACCCTTACCGACCCGCAGCACGTCGAGGGCGGCGAGCTGGTGCGCTTCGACCGCATCCTCACCAATCCGCCCTTCTCCATCGGCTACACGCCGAGCCAGCACTTCCCGGAGCGTTTCCACTACGGCAGCGTGCCGGAGGGCGCCAAGAAGGCCGACCTGATGTTCCTGCAACACATGGTCGCCTGTCTAAAGTCCGACGGCCGCCTGGCCACCGTAATGCCCCACGGGGTGCTCTTCCGCGGCGGTGACGAGAAGCGCATCCGCGCCGGCCTGCTCGAGGACGACCTGGTGGAGGCGGTGATCGGCCTGGCCCCCAACCTCTTCTACGGCACCGGCATCCCGGCCAGCGTCTTGGTGCTGCGCGCCAAGGGCGCCAAGCCCGATGAGCGCAAGGGCAAGGTGCTGTTCATCAATGCCGACCGCGAATACCACGAGGGCCGCGCCCAGAACTACCTGCTGCCGGAACATCTCGAGAAGATCGCCAGCACCTATGAGGCCTTCGCCGACGAGCCCGGCTTCTCCCGGGTGGTGCCGCTCATGGAGCTTCGCGAGAACGACTACAACCTCAACATCCGCCGCTACGCCGACAACACCCCGCCGCCGGAACCCCAGGACGTGCGCGCCCACCTCAAGGGCGGCGTGCCGGTGGCCGAGATCGACGCCAAACGCTCACTCTTCGAGGCCCAGGGCATCGACCCCATGGCGCTCTTTATGCCCAGGGCGAGTGACTTCGACTACGTGGACTTCGCCGAGCAGCTGACCGAGAAGCGCGACCTCAAGCCCGCCATCGAGGCCAACGCCGGCCTGCGGCAGAAGGAAGCCAGCGTGATGGCTGCCTTCGAGGCCTGGTGGGCAGAGCACGGCGCCAGTATCACCTCGCTGACCGGCAACGGCGGTCGCCTCACCCGGCTGCGCGACGAGCTGCTGGGCAGCTTTACCGCGGCGCTGGAGCCCACCGCCATGCTCGACCGCTTCGCGGTGCGTGGCATCATTGCCGGCTTCTGGTTCGACAACAAGAACGAGTTCCGCACCCTGCAGGCCCGCGGCTGCCTGGGCGTGGTGGACGCCTGGCGCACCTCCATCGTCAGCCTGCTGGAAGACGAGCAAAGCAAGGCCAACCCCCTCGACCACCGCCTGGTCCACTTCCTGCTCGAGGAGTACGTCGCCGAGCTCGAGGAACTCGCCGCCCGCAAGGCAGAGCTGGACGCACGCATCAAGGCCGCCGAGGCCAAGCCGGAGGGCGACGACGGCGACGAAACGGAATCGAGCGACGGCGAGGACGACGACGCCCCCACCCCGGCCGAGATCAAGGCCTGGAAGAGCGAACGTACCCAGGTGAAGAAACAACATACCGCCAAGCGCAACAGCTTTGAGCAGCACCTGAACCAAGCCGTGGATGCCCTGGACGAGCCCGCCGCCGCCGCGCTGGTCGGGAACATCCTGCATAACGACCTGAAGGGCATCCTGGAGCGCTATATCCGCCAGCAGCGCCAGCAGGTGATCGCCGCCTTCGAGACCTGGTGGGACAAGTACCGGGTGACGCTGGCCGACATCGAGGCCGAGCGCGATGCCGCCGCCAAAGAACTGCAGCAGTATCTGGAGGGGCTGGGGTATGTCTGAGGCTTATCCGTATCTTCCTGAAGGATGGTACAAACCGAATCTTGATGAACTGGGCAGCATTTGCACAGGAAATACTCCACCTACCAGCGACCAGTCTAACTATGGTGGTGCCCTTCCCTTTGTAGGCCCTTCTGACCTTGGCAGAGGAAGGTGGATCAATAGTTGCTCTGAGAGGCTTACTCGAAAAGGTGAGCTTCTATCAAGGACTGCAGATAAAGATGCTGTGCTAGTTTCTTGCATAGGTATCCTGGGGAAAGTAGGGCAAGCCAGTGAGAGGCTATCTTTCAACCAGCAAATAAATTCCATGCAACCGAACAAGGAGAAGGTTGATGCTGGCTTTCTTTACTATGCATCTAGCCGCCTGCAGGGTGAACTAAACAAGCTGGCTGGGCTGCAGGTCGTTCCAATTGTAAATAAAACTCTTTTTAGCAAGCTGGAAGTTTTAGCTCCAAAAAATCTGGAGGAGCAGCGTTGGATCGCAAACGTCCTCAACACCCTCGACACCCAGATCCAGAAGACCGAGGCGCTGATCGCCAAGCTGGAGAAGGTCAAGGAGGGCCTGCTCCACGACCTGCTGACCCGCGGCATCGACGAGAATGACCAGCTCCGCCCCAGCCCCGAGCAGGCGCCGGAGCGCTACAAGGAGTCGCAGTTGGGGTTGGGGTTGGTTCCGAGAGAGTGGGCGTGCGTTGCAATTGGTGAGACGGCTACCTCTACCACCCTTGGCACTGCAAACAGGGGGGCGGAGTCATCAGCAAAAACTAAACTCATCAAGATGGGTAATCTTAATTGGGGAAACACCCTTTCGCTTATTAACGTCGAGAGCATCTCGGCCAGAAAAGTTCATGGAAGTCTTTTCCTGAGTGATGCAGACCTACTTTTTAACACAAGAAACACCCCTGAGCTGGTTGGAAAAACTTGTTCATGGAAAGGCGATGGAGCTTTCTTTACCTTCGACAACAATATATTGCGCATTCGCTTTTCCGAAAACCTCAATGGCCACTTTGTAGCATCATACATGAGCGGGGATATTGGAAGAAGGCGTATAGGCCGCCTTGCCACAGGAACAACTTCAGTTGCAGCCATATACTGGAGAAGTTTGTCTAGATTAGAAGTACCAATGCCGAGTCCAGATGAGCAACAGTTAATCGTTGATAAAGTCAACTCATCCCAGGACAACATCAATGCTCTAAACGATGACTTGACCTCTCTTCAAAGGCTAAAAGCCGGCCTAATGGATGACCTCCTGACCGGCCGCGTCCGCGTCACCCCGCTTCTCGACCAGGCCCAGATCACCACCCCGGCATAGACCGGGGCTTCCACAACAAAAGAACCTCATCGCACAGGGAACCGCCATGACCACCTTCGACAGCACCAAGCGCTCGCTGCCCGAGCTACTGAAGGACATCACCACCGGCAAGATCCAGCTACCCGACTTCCAGCGCGGCTGGGTGTGGGACGACGATCACGTGCAGAGCCTGCTGGTCAGCATCGCCCGCTCCTTCCCGGTGGGCGCGGTGATGCTGATGGAGACCGGCGGCGAGGTGCGCTTCGAGACTCGCCCGGTGGAAGGTATCGACCCGGATAGTGTGACCAAGGAGCCAGAGACGTGGCGACCGATCTCTCTCGCAGCCTGAACTCTCGGAAGGCGCTGATCTTCAGGATCACGCTTCGAGACAACCTCCCGTGGCTGCTGGCGCATGGCCTCTATTGCCGTTCGGCGGCGGAGCAAGACCCTGGCTTTGTCACCATCGGGAATCGCGACTTGATAGGGCGCAGGGCAACACGAGACGTCCCGACCCCTCCGGGTGGCACTCTTAGCGACTATATCCCCTTCTACTTCACGCCAGCTTCGCCCATGTTGCTCAACATCGTGACCGGCCGCGGCGTGCCCATTCAGCGCAAGGAAGACATCCTGGTGCTGGTCTGCTCACTGCCACGCTTGCAGGAGATAGGTTCGGCCTTTGTCTTCACCGACCGCCACGCCTACCTGCCCATGGCCCGCTTTAGCAGCCGACTGGAGGATCTGGAAGAGTTCGTGCCATGGCCGCTGCTGCAGGCACAGGACTTCAGTCGGGACCGGGAGGACCCTGAGAAGACCGAACGCTATCAGGCAGAGGCCCTGATTTTTCACCATCTCCCGGCCTCTGCACTGCTGGGCATTGGCACGTATACTGACGAGATGCGAGCCGCCGTCGAGGCGCAGGTGGCTGCACACCAGCTTCCATTGAAGGTGGTGAAACGACCCAACTGGTTCTTCCGATGATTGAGTACACCCGTGGCAACCTCCTCGAGGCCGACGTCGAGGCGCTGGTCAACACCGTCAACACCGTCGGCGTGATGGGTAAGGGGATCGCCCTGATGTTCAAGGAGGCCTTCCCCGAGAACTTCGTCGCCTACGAGGTCGCCTGCAAGGGTCAGGAGGTGGTGACCGGCCGCATGTTTGTCACCGAGAGGGATGCCCTCCTGGGGCCGCGCTGGATCATCAACTTCCCCACCAAGCAGCACTGGCGCGCCAGGACGCGCATGGAGTGGATCGAGTCCGGGCTGGAGGACCTCAAGAGGGTGATCCGAGAGCGGGGTATTCGCTCCATCGCCCTGCCGCCGCTGGGCTGCGGCAACGGGGGGCTCGACTGGGATATGGTGCGCCCGCGCTTAGAGGCCGCGCTAGGTGAACTGGATAACGTCCGGGTGCTGGTCTTCGAGCCCACCGCCGAGTATCAGAATGTCGCCAAGCGCTCAGGCGTCGAGAAGCTGACACCGGCGCGGGCGCTGATCGCCGAGCTGGTGCGCCGCTACTGGGTGCTGGGCATTGAGTGTTCGCTGCTGGAGGTCCAGAAGCTCGCCTGGCTGATGGAGCGCCGTATTCTCGACCATGGTCTGAAGAATCCCCTCGTTCTGCACTTCCAGCCCCACCGCTACGGCCCCTATTCCGACCGGCTGCGTCACCTGCTCAATGGCCTGGACGGCAGCTACCTGCATAGCGAGAAGCGCATCAACGATGCCTCGCCCGAGGAAGTGGTGTGGTTAGATGAGTCCCGGCGCGAGCGCCTCAGCGCCTATCTGCGCAGCGCCGAGGCGCGCCCTTATGCCGAGGTGCTTGAGGAGGTCGATGCCCTTATAGACGGTTTCCAGTCACCGCTAGGGATGGAAGTGCTAACTACCCTGGACTGGCTGATCAGCCAGGAGCATGTCGAGCCGACCGTCGAGGCTATCAAGGAAGGCTTGAAGCAATGGCCTGATGACCTCGCTGGTCAGCGCAAGCTGCGGCTCTTCTCGGACCGCCTGATCTCGCTGGCGCTGGAACGTCTTACCGGTGAAGCGATGCAGCCTTACCCACAGGTCGCCGAAAGGTAAGTGCACCACTTCGGACGTCATTCCCGAGAGAGGTCCTTGCCTCCTGTGATGGCCGGTGCCACGGCCTATTAGGCGATGCTGGCTGGCGACTATTCGCCGATGGTGGAGCGGGTCAGGCGAGCGGCAGGGACTTGAAGCGGGACTTGCCGGCGCGAAGCCGGGCTTCGATGCCGCGGCTGGCCTCGCCGGTCTCCACGGCGGTGGAGGAGGCAACGCTCTTAAGGAGGGCGTCACGGCTCACGGTACGGCGCTTCTTGGGGGAGCGGGTTGTGCTCATGCCTTTCTCTCCTTGCTGATATGCTCATTTTACGCGCATACCGCGCCCCCTGCATTAAACACCTACAGCACATTGGAGCCACGGTATGGCAGGTCCCGAGTACACGGATGTCGAGAAGCCCTTCATCGACCAGCTGGTGGGCCAGGGGTGGGAGTTCCTGGCCGGCTCGGTGGACGATCCCGCCGTGACCCACCGCGAGAGCTTCGCTCAGGTGGTGATGGAGCCGCTGCTGCGTGAGCGACTCCGCGCCATCAACCTGCGCGACGGCAAGCCCTGGCTCAATGAAGCGCGCCTGGATCAGGCGGTGTCGGCCATCACCCGGCTGCCGGCGAGCAAGGTGCTGGAGGCCAACAGGCTCGCCACCGAGCTGCTGCTGGGCGGTCTGCCGGTGGAGGGCCTCGAGGGCTGGGACGGCGGCCGTGGCCAGAACCTGCGCTTCATCGACTGGGAAACGCCGGCCAACAACGTCTTCACGGTGGTCAATCAGTTCAAGGTGAAGTGCCCGCCGGGCCATGACGCGTGGAAGGGCCACGTGATCCCGGACCTGGTGCTGTTCGTCAATGGCATCCCGCTGGTGGTGGTCGAGTGCAAGAGCCGCACCGTACCGGAAGGCATCAGCGATGCCG